>VFKK01000187.1 GCA_009885605.1 Cyclobacteriaceae bacterium
CAGCTTTTTGGGAAATGTTACGAACCAGTTACATTCGTTTTATGGTTTTGCGATCGGATCTGTTTTTGCTGGAGTGGTAGGCACAGGTTTCTATCCATTCATGGGAAACAGAGTCTGGTGCAGGTTTGGTTGTCCTTTGGCAGCATACCTCGGGATCGTGCAGCGATTCAAATCCCGTTTCAGAATCACCACCAATGGAGGTCAATGCATATCTTGCGGCAATTGCTCCACTCATTGCGAAATGGGAATCGATGTACGAGCTTACGCCCAGAAGGGACAAAACATAGTCAGATCAAGTTGTGTCGGATGCGGAGTCTGTTCGGCAGTCTGTCCAAGAGGAGTTTTAAAGCTAGAAAATGGTCCTGAAGATGGCAGAATCCATGAATTACCGATTATCATTGGAAATAATTCCATCAAGTTGAATGTGTAAATGATCTTCTTATACCTATTGATTGGGATTTATACTCTGGGTATGCTGTTTATATTTGTTTACAGTCTTGCCCAAGGTCATTTACTTTTGAATTTTCTTAAAGCAAGAAAATCGCTGGGAAATGTCCCGAAGGTTTATCCCAAAGTCTGGCCTAAAGTCACCATTCAGCTCCCTGTTTTCAACGAACTTTATGTGGTCGAGCGATTAATAGAAGCGGTTGCTAAAATCAATTACCCCACCGAATTACGTGAAATCCAACTTTTAGATGATAGTACGGATCAGACATCTGAGCTTATTCAATCCAAAATCAGGCAATTTCCGGAGATCAATTTTCAATACATTCATCGGGTAAATCGGACAGGATTTAAGGCTGGAGCTTTAAGAGAAGGATTAGAGAAAGCATCAGGGGAATTCATCGCGATTTTTGATGCTGACTTCATTCCGGATCCGGACTTTTTGCAAAAGACTCTTCCCTATTTCTCCTCCGATAAAATCGGAATGGTCCAGACCCGCTGGACTCATTTGAATCAGAATTATTCCCTGATCACTCGCTTGCAGGCTTTTGCCCTGGACGCCCATTTCCTGATTGAGCAGATCGGGAGAAATAGCCAGCACGCTTTTATCAACTTCAACGGAACCGGGGGAATCTGGCGAAAAAGCTGCATTCTCGATGCCGGCAACTGGCATGACGATACTCTGACGGAAGACCTGGACCTGAGTTATCGCGCTCAGCGCAAAGGCTGGGAGTTCATCTATCGACCGGAAATTGAATCACCCGCCGAGCTTCCGCCGATCATGTCGGCCGTAAAGTCTCAGCAATTCCGATGGACAAAAGGAGGTGCCGAATGTGCAGCAAAGCATGCAAAGGGAGTTTTGTCAGAAGACTTGCCATTTTCAACCAAGTTTCACGCAATGGCCCACCTGTTCAACAGCACCATCTTTATTGCCGTTTTACTGGTGAGTTTTAGCAGTATCGGAGTTTGGTGGGCTGGAATGCTTGGCTTGATTCCTTTGGAATTATTAAGGATTACCGGTCTATTCATGATTGGGTTTGTGATCATTGCAGCAGTTTATATGATCTCTTATTTCTACAATAAAAGAGGATTTTGGAGAAGTTTGTTTCAGGCTTTATATATGCTGCCTTTGTTTCTTTCCATTTCCATGGGATTGGCTTTGCACAATGCACAGGCGGTTTTTGAGGGCTTTTCAGGCAAAAAATCACCTTTTATCCGCACGCCAAAATTCAATCTCGAAAGTGGAAAGTCGGTGCTCCGTTCAAATCTTTACTTAAATTTCAGAATCCCCGTAACTACCTGGTTTGAGGGGATTTTGGCTTTGGTATTTGTAGGGATGGTATATCTCAGTTTCAGAGAAAAAAACTTTATTCTCCTCCCATTTCACATCATGCTGGCTTTCGGTTATGCGACAGTTTTCATCAGCTCATTCAAATCATATGGCCTGGGCCGATAGAAATTTCCATGCATAATCCCCCGATTATTGACGTCATCATTCCTGCATACAACGAGGAAAAGTCGATCCCGAAAGTCCTTGCAGAAATCCCAAAAATCGTCCGCCATATTGTAGTTGCCAATAATAATTCAACCGACCGGACAGGAGAAGTTGCAAAAGCTGCTGGTGCAGAAGTGGTTTTTGAAGGGCAAAAAGGATATGGAAAGGCTTGTCTCACTGCGATGGATTGGATATGGAATCAGGAAGTTCAGCCTGATATTGTCGTGTTTTTAGATGGGGATTACAGTGATTACCCGGAGGAAATGAAGGACTTAATCCGGCCTATTTTAGATCGGAAAGCAGATATGGTAATTGGGTCCAGAGCTTTGGGAAAAAGGGAAGCCGGATCGATGACTTTTCCGCAGGTGTTTGGAAACTGGCTGGCAACGACGATGATGCGCTACATGCAAGGCGCAAAGTTTTCTGACTTGGGACCGTTTCGGGCGATAAGTTGGAAAAAGCTTTTGGAGCTCAATATGATTGACCAGAACTTTGGGTGGACGATCGAAATGCAGATCAAGGCTCACCAGAAAGGACTGCGGTATACTGAAATTCCTGTTAATTATCGGAAGCGAATCGGAGTTTCTAAAGTCAGCGGAACTGTAAAAGGTGTCATTGGTGCAGGATACAAGATTATTTTTACGATTTTTAAGTATTGGTAAAAAAAGTATTCTGTAACAGTAATCAGTTTGCAGGACCGAAAACCATATTAGACTTGATCCATTAATACCTTATGAAATCCAGCTTACTTATTCTCCTAATCTCCCTTCTCCTTTTCTCGTGCGGAACTTCGGGTAGGGAAGGTGTCATTGAGGAACAGTTTTCGAAATATTGGTATCAGGGCAAAGCAGAAATCAATGTCTTTGATCTGGTGCAAAGCAGATATGGAGAAGATCGAACGGGCACAGCAGTAATGATTTTTGTGACCGAAGATTTTTCGAAGAAAAAACAGGTCAAACTCGATAATCCGGAATCAGCCGAAGCAGATGCTCAGAAAGTCTTGAAACTAAATATGACCCGGGAGTTTGTGACTGGAGTCTATCCCTATCATACCATGCTTTCGGTTTTTTCTCCTGTTTATGACGAATTGAAGGCACCCAAAATAACCAGTTCAGTGACAGAATGGTGCGGACAATCTTATTCTCAACTTAATTGGAAAAATAGCTCTTACAAGGCTACACTCTTTTCCTATTTTGAAAAGGAAGGTGACCAGGAGGTAAGTATCAATGCTTTGGCTGAGGATGAGCTATTTAATTTAATTCGACTTAACCCTGACTTGGTGCCATTGGATGATATCGAATTGATTCCAGGATTGGTTTTTCAGAGATTTGCACATATCCCCCTCAAAGCAGAAGAAGCTGTAATTTCTCGTCGGGAAATAGGCTCAAACCAAGCTGAAATCGAAGTCGCCTATTCTGAAATTGGTCGTAAACTAGTCATTCAATTCAATCAGTTTTTCCCTTACGAAATCATGGGCTGGCAGGAAATTCAAACCAAGCAAGATGGCAAGCAGGAAATCACAACCGCAACCAGAACAAAGCTTTCGATGCTGGATTATTGGAACAAGAATGAGGCGATTTTTGAAGGATTGAGACAAGACTTAGGACTTTGAATGCTACGCTGAAAACTTCCCTTCAAATCCTGCTTTTCATCTTAATTCTTGCAGGAACTTACTTTTTGGGCAACTTGGTTCCCCGAACAGATTTCCAGTTTACCTTCTGGATCTACGTGGTTCTCTTTGGTTCAATGATTTTGATTTACGTACTCAGCGATGAAAAAACTCCCTGGTTTTGGATTTTTTTGGCTGGTATTCTTCTCAGATTTTCTCTTTTTCTGTCAATCCCCATCTGGTCCGATGATTTTGCCAGATTTCTTTGGGATGGCGAATTGCTTAGATTAAATGAAAATCCTTATTTGGAAACTCCCGGTCAATGGATGGAAAATCATCCTTTAGAAACCACAAAACTCCAAAATGACCTTTTTGGATTTTTGAATTCCCCCGACTATTTCTCAGTTTATCCACCGTTGAATCAGGCCGTCTTTTGGCTGGTGGCCAAATCAGGACTAGGAACAATCCTGAACGGTGTCGTGGGACTTCGGATTTTGATGATCCTGGGTGAAATAGGTGTTTTTTTTATGTTTATGAAGGTTTTCAAACTCTTCGAAACCCCGATCAATAAGCTTTGGCTGTACTGGATAAATCCGCTGATCGTCATTGAAATCACGGGGAACCTCCATTTTGAGGGATTGGTCTTGCTGCTTTTGCTCGCTTCGATATTTTATCAAGGGCTAAAGAAATTGCTATTGTCCGGAGCCTTTTGGGGACTTTCTGTTGGGGTAAAAATTATTCCGCTGATGCTGATTCCGGCATGGATCGCTTTCCCGATAACTAAAAAAAATCCGCTTTTCTGGATAGGGGCAGGAATTGCAATCGGGTTGAGCTTTGTGCCCTTATTGATTGATTCTTCCTGGTTTAATTTCTTCCAAAGTCTGAAACTCTATCAGGGCAAGTTCGAGTTTAACGCCTCCGTTTATTACCTCCTGCGGGAAGTTGGATTCTGGATCCAGGGGTATAATATCATTGCTGATCTGACCAGAATCCTAAGCGCTTTGACCCTGATCTCGATTCTATACCTCAGCTGGAAAAAGAAACCGAAAACACTTCCTGAATTGGCGGAACTCTGGGTTCTGATTTATTTGATTTACCTGATTCTTCAGCCGGTGGTGCATCCATGGTACTTGATTCCCGGTTTTGGTTTGAGTTTGTTGACCCACAAAAAGGCTTTTCTAGTGTGGACTTTCACTGTGATATTTTCTTATCAGGCGTATGGAAATGAGGTTTTTGATGAAAATCCTCTATTTCTGATAGCAGAATATGTGATCCTTTTTCTGATCATCTTAATCGATTATTTTCTCCCGAATAGAAAAACTAACTTGAGTCAATGAAGCATTTAACCCGATTTTCGGTTTTGGTAACTTTGCTGATTTTTGGTTTTGGCTGTGCCAAAAGTCCCGAAAAGCAAGCTCAGCAAATTCTTGAAAAATCGATGGAAGCCCACGGTGGATCTGAGAAATGGGAGAAAGTCAGCAGCTTGAAATTTCGAAAATGGACCCGACTACTCACAGATAGCGGGACAATTGAAAGTGAATTGGACCAACTGTTAGAGTTTCGGATGAAGCCATATTTTGAAGGTAAAATCACCTGGACAAAAGATTCTGTAGAGCATGTTTCCTTGTGGGATGGCTCTCAGATGAACTATTCAATGGGAGGAAATGAGATTCAGAATGCGGGTTTTCTAAAATCAAAAAAAGCTGACTTTGACGCCGTTTTTTATGCAATAGCACAGCCATGGAAGCTTTTGGATGAAGGTGCCAGGCTAACCTATGAAGGACAAAAAACACTGGAAAACGGGCAATTGGCGGAGGTAGTTAAAGTTGATTATGGTCCGGAATCAGATAGTTGGTGGTATTACTTCGATCCAGTCTCTTTTCAATTGATGGGAAATGAAGTGCAGCTAAAAGATCACCGAAGTCTGATTTACACCATGACATATGAGCGAGCCGGAGACTTGGTTTTGCATGGAAAGCGAGTAAGCTACCGGGTAAATGAGAAAGGTGAGAAACTCTACACCCGGGCTGAGTATTTGTATTCAGAATATGTCATTACCTTCTAAGGAATCTTATTAAAACCGGAAGTTCTGTTAAATTAAATTCAAGTTGAAAATTCAAAAAATGAAAAAGGAAATCTATCTGATTGGGTTAGTGATTCTGGAGCTTTTCGCCTCTTGTGATTCTCGAACGGAAGCGGAAAAAATCGTGGACAAGTCAATTGAGGCTTATGGCGGAGAAATCTACGAAACTGCCAAAATTGATTTTGATTTCAGGGATAGGCACTATTCCATTTTCAAAACTCAAAATGCTTTTGAATACACAAGGGAATTCACTGATTCCACCGGAACTGTGAAAGATGTGCTCAATAACGCCGGCTTTGTGCGAACTGTAAATGGAGCAAAAATTGACACGTTATCCGAAGAACGAATAGGGGCATTTTCAAGATCTGTTAATTCAGTCGCGTATTTTGCTTTTCTTCCCTACGGGTTAAATGACGCTGCTGCAGTCAAAACTTATCTGGGAGAGACCGATCTGAAGGGTGAAAAATATCACCTGATCAAAGTCACTTTTGCCAAAGATGGAGGAGGAGATGACTTCGATGATGAATTTTTGTACTGGATTGGGGGAGAGGATTTTGTCATCGATTATATCGCATACAGCTACCATACAGATGGAGGAGGAGTACGAATGAGGGTAGTGAGCGAAGTGAAGGAAGTGGGAGGAATTCGCTTTCAAAATTATCTGAACCTCAAGCCCGAAGATAATGAGACACCGGTAGAGGAAATGCAGGCCCTCTACACTTCCGGTCAATTGGAGGTATTGTCAGAGATAAATCTAGAGAATATCAAAGTGGAAGCTATTTCTAAGTAACTTAATTTCAATAAGTAAACCTTTCTAAGTCTTTCCACTTGAAGCTCACTTTCACCAAATATCTTTTTAGCTCAGTAGGCATGATTTTGTTCATGTTTCTGGGTTGGTGGTTTATTCCGGAGGAGGAGCTTTTGATAGCGACCGAAAAATGGAAAGGTGTCTGCTGGGTAGGAAGCCGGGCACCTCTTGAAGGTGGTGAATTGCGGGCGTTAAAAGCAACCGGAGCTGATGCTATTTCTCAGACTCCTTTTGGCTGGCAAAGTGAGATTAACAATCCTGAAATCCGATGGGATCTCGCTAATGATAAAAAGTGGTGGGGAGAATCGGCTTATGGAATGCAGGCTACACTTGATTCGGCTCAGCATCTTGGAATCACCAACATGCTTAAGCCTCATCTCTGGGTACGAGGAAGTTGGCCTGGCGAAATCGAGATGAAGAGCGAAGCGGACTGGAATCTGTGGTTTGATAATTATACAGCCTTCATTCTGGACCATGCAAAGTTTGCAGAGAAGCTTAAATTCCCTTTGCTGTGCATCGGCACCGAACTAGAGAAAACTTCGCAACGGGATAAGGATTGGAGAAAAGTCATTGCGGAAATTCGGAAGGTCTATTCAGGGAAGTTGGTTTATGCCGCTAATTTTACCGAGTTTGAAAAAGTAACTTTTTGGGATGAACTAGATTACATCGGTATTCAGGCCTATTTTCCGCTGGCCAAAAGTCATAACCCTGAATTGGATGAATTGAAATCCAGCTGGAAATCCCATTTACCAAAAATTGACAAAGCTGTCAGAAAATACAAAAAGCCCGTTATTTTCACTGAAATAGGCTATTGCAATACAGTAGATGCGGCAATAGAGCCATGGGTTTGGCCAAATGAAAGAAAGGAAATTCAGTTTTCAGAGGAAGTTCAGGCACTCTGTTATAAAGCATTTTTTGAAACTGCCTGGACTAAATCCTGGATGGCAGGCGTATTTTTTTGGAAGTGGTATCCAACCCGGCATGAAAGAGAGCCTGACTTCACTCCTCAAGGTAAAGCAGCAGAAAAGGTAATGGCTCACTATTTTTCTGCTGACTGAAAATCATCGGCCTACGTGACTTTTGTCATTTTATCTGAGAGGTATGTGATTTAGATTTACTCGATCAGTAAATCATTTTACCTTTTTATTCAAGAAAGAAATATCATGAAAAAGAACATGGGAGGTGCAGATAAAGTCATCCGATTGGTGGTAGCTGCAGTTTTGGTAGGGTTATATTTTTCAGGAACTATAATCGGCACTGTCGGAATCATAGGTTTGGTCGTGGCAGCAGTTTTTGCTTTGACCAGTTTTGTAAGTATCTGCCCATTATATACCCTTTTTGGAATCTCTACTTGTCCAAGGACAGCTACGAAATAGATAATGCGTAATAGTTTTGGGAAAGGCCGGATGCAATAGCTTCCGGTTTTTTTGTGTTTTTTAAACCCACGGAATAGTAAACTTCCTTGATTTTTTTATTAATTAGATTTTAGAAACCCAAAAAAAGCAATAATGAAAAATAATCCACGCAGAGAGTTTTTGAAGTCCACCAGTCTTGTCGGTTTGGGATTGTTTGGGGCCGGAAGTGCCCTAGCCGAAAACTTTGAACAATTGCCTTTGGCTGCCAAGCACGGTGCCGGAAGGATTCAATCATTCAATATGTGTGGATTCAGAGCACCCAAACTGGAAACTGTCAGAATAGGTATTATTGGACTGGGTCAGCGTGGTCCCGGAGCAGTGCAAAGACTTAGCAAAATAGAGGGAGTTGAGATCGTTGCTCTCTGTGATTTGCTTCCGGACCGGGTGGAAAAAGCTAAAAAAAGTCTGGAAGGAACCACCCATAAACCTGAAGGATATTCGGGAAATGCGTATGCCTATAAGAAAATGTGCGATCGACAAGATCTTGATTTGATCTACATCGCATCGCCTTGGGAATGGCACGTGCCCATGGCAGTTTATGCGATGGAATCAGGAAAGCACACTGCCGTGGAGGTACCTGCAGCGCGCACTTTGGATGAGTGCTGGCAATTGGTGGAGACTTCCGAACGCACTAAGAAGCATTGCATGCAATTGGAAAATTGCTGCTATGATTTCTTCGAGTTGATGACTTTGAAGATGGCAAGAGAAGGTTTTTTTGGAGAAGTTCTCCATGTCGAAGGAGCTTACATTCACGATTTGCTTGAAGGTAATTTTGACAAGGAAAATGGCTATCAGGACATGTGGAGACTGAAGGAGAACTTCAGAAATGGAAACTTATACCCAACTCACGGTTTGGGCCCTATCTGCCAGATTTTGAATATCAATCGAGGAGATCAGATGGATTACCTTACTTCGGTGTCATCCAATGATTTTATGATGAAGGCAAAAGCTGAAGAATTGGCAGCAAAAGATATATTTTTCTCTTCGTATGCAGGGAAAACTTACAGAGGCAACATGAATACCACAGTCGTAAAAACTAAGCACGGGAAGACGATCATGATTCAGCACGATGTGACTTCACCAAGACCATATTCAAGACTTCATGTGGTAAGTGGGACCGAAGGATTTGCTCAGAAGTATCCTGAACAAAAAGTTTCAAAGGGTCACAGTTTCATGAAAGCAGAAGAAATGAAAGACCTTCAGACTAAATACACGCCTGAGATCGTACAGAAAGTCGGTGAACTGGCCAAGCAGATTGGTGGGCACGGAGGGATGGACTTTATGATGGATTGGAGGCTGATTGATTGCCTGAGAAATGGATTGCCGCTTGATCAGGATGTGTATGATGCAGCACTTTGGAGCTGTATCACTCCGCTTAGCGAATGGTCCGTGGCCAATCGATCAAATTCAATTGACGTTCCTGATTTTACCGGTGGAAATTGGAAAACCAATACCCCGGTTCCGATCACACTTGAGGGTGGAGGAACCACCAAAGTAAGGGTATAAAGAGATTAAGCTTCTTTGATTTTGGGGTGATTGACAAAGTACATGTTCATCACCCCTTTATTTTTTACAGGAATTCCACCTCTGTGTTCACACTCAAAATAATCTGCAATCACTTGATAATGATCCTCAGTGATGTTGATTTTTCCAGGCTCGCCGTTACTTTCCATTCGGGAAGCAATATTGACAGTATCTCCCCAGATATCGTAAGCAAACTTTCTAGACCCTACCACACCAGCCACGACCGGTCCGGAGTGAATGCCGATCCGAATAGCGAATGGAGCTTTTTCAATAGTCAATCTTTCCTTGTTATAAAATTCAACAAACTCAAGAATTTTCAAGCCGGCTTTTACCATTCGGACTGCGTGATCAGAAGATGGAGTAGGGATTCCGCCTGCGGCCATGTAAGCGTCTCCGATAGTTTTTATTTTTTCCAAACCAAACTCATCCATGATTTCGTCAAACTTTGTGAAAAATTCATGGAGATTTTTCACCAGATTATCCGGAGTCATCGCCTGGGCAATGGTCGTAAAATCTTTGATATCAATAAACATCACTGAGACGTGATCATACAATCTGGCAGAGGCATTTCCCTTTAGCATCAGTTCTGCAGCGATTTCTTTTGGGAGGATATTCAGGAGAAGTGCATCACTTTTTTGTTTTTCTTCCTCCAGTTGCAGCGTTCGTTCTTTCACGAGATTTTCCATGTTTTCGTACAAAAGCGCGTTTTCTATAATTCCGCCAATTTGTCCAGCCATTAGCCTCATTAAGCTGATATGACCTTTTTGAAAAGCATTACTTGTCTGACTGTGGGTGAGGTAAATCATCCCTGAGATTTTCGATTGGCTGATGAATGGAATACAAAGGATAGATCTCAGATTTTTTCGCTGGACGACTTCATCCGAATCATAAGGCTTTGTGTGGATAGCATCAGCAATCAGCACGGGTTCTTTTGAAGCTTTGGAATAATTCACGATGCCGGGACTCACCTCGTGATAAGTTTCTAGTTTGGCTTTCGGGAAATGCGTGTGCAAGCTATGATTGGCTAAGGTCGAAACTTCTACAATCCATTCTCCTTTTCGATTGATCAAAAAGTGGCCTTCCTGGGCTCCTGAGTTTTCCATGGCGTAGGTGATCAGCTTCTCGAGCAAAGATTCTAGCTTGATTTCACCGATCAAAGCATCCATGGTTTTGACAAGTGTAAGGGTATCAATCGATGCCATTTCGATCGAACCTGAGCTTTTTGAATCCTGTAACTGATGTTCTGGATTTTGTTTTTCCGAAAGGGAAGGATCGCTTTGGATCAATTGCTGGACTTTTCCGGGAGATTGAAGAAGTCCTGCAATTTTGATTGCCTGATTTCGATAGACTTCGCTTTTTGAATCGCCTTTTTTTGCAAGTTGATTGCTGTAGGTTTCATAGAGCAGGACGAGGTATCGAGGCTGATTCAGCTTTTCAAATCCTTTGATTGCCTCTTCAAAAAGGGATTCATTTATAATTCCCTTTTCGTGGCTTTCCATCATGGCCGAAAGAAATTGCCAAACAGGAGTGCCAAAATCGGGGTTAAGTGCCATCACTTTTTTGAAATGAGCAAGACTCTCCCGGATGATTTTTCTAAGGTCTTGACCCTGGAATTTTTGGTCGCTGTTTTTGCTGAAAAGTATAGAGGCATTGAGCCCTCTGCAAAGTTCAAAATACTGCAATGAAACGTCGAATGGCTGGTTTTTGGAAAATTCCTTGACCTTTTCGAAATTCTCGAATGCAACCTCATTTTTTCCAAACCAAAGGGCAGTGATTCCTTTGAATCCATGGTAGGTATAAAGAAATACGTTGTTTTTTTCCTCCTGAGCTTTCAGGAATTCAGGTTCTATATTTTGGGTTAGAAGCTCGATTTTTTCAAAATAAGTCTTTGCATCCGACATCAATACAGACAGACAATTACGGACTGATTTCATCATGTCCTCGTGGCTGGAGTAGTTATATTGCCTCAAAAACTGTATGAGTTCCTCCGAATCCTGGTGTAAACTTTTGAAATCTTTGCCTGTGTGGAAATTTATAACCACCTTGAAAAACACGTTCCAACACGCGTATTCCATGTTTCCAAAGGCAATTCCATTTTGGTAGCCTTCATCTGCCACTGATATTGAATTGTTGGAATTTTCGAGAAAATGGGAGACAAAAGCAACATGGATAAATTTCACCGTAGCCGCAAATTTTTTAAGGTCCTCACTTTCGACGAGTTTTCTACATTCCTGAACGATCTTGTATCCATCCACGGGCTTTTTCATTGCCGAAGCCCGAATG
>VFKK01000189.1 GCA_009885605.1 Cyclobacteriaceae bacterium
AATCAAGTGGTGGAAGAAGTACGCGTTCATTTCAAAAACATGGTTTTCAATACCATTATTCCTCGAAATGTACGATTGAGTGAAGCTCCAAGCTTTGGTCTTCCTGCCATTGCCTTTGACGCTGATGGCAAAGGAGCCTTGGCATATCTCAATTTGGCTGGCGAAATCGCGGAAAAAAACGGCCTCCACAAAGTGACCACTTAATCATGTCAGATCAGAAACCGAATTATAAAAAAAGTGCTTTAGGAAGAGGACTTGGGGCGCTGCTCGAAGACAGCCCTGCCAAGCATCGATCTGGTGACATACTGCCAGAAGTAATCAAGACCGGTATTTTTGAGATTTCATTAGAGGAAATCCAGGTTAATCCATTTCAGCCACGGGTACATTTTGACAAAACCGCACTTCAGGAATTAGCAGAATCCATCAAGGTACAAGGCATAATCCAGCCAATCACCGTCCGCAGACTTGCACCAAACGAATACCAGCTCATCTCTGGTGAGCGCCGTTTTCAAGCTTCCAAAATTGCAGGTTTAACCCAAATCCCTGCCTATGTTCGGACTGCCAATGATCAGCAAATGCTGGAAATGGCTTTGATCGAAAACATTCAACGTGAAAATCTGAATGCCTTGGAAATTGCCCAATCTTACCAGCGCTTATTGGCTGAATGTAATTTGAAGCAAGAAGAGTTGGGAGATCGCGTTGGAAAAAACAGAACGACGGTAAACAACTACTTGCGATTATTGAAGCTCCCTCTTACTATCCAGGCAGCGATCAGAGACCAGCAAATATCCATGGGTCATGCAAGAGCTTTGATCAATGTAGAAAGTGTCGATAAGCAATTAGCCATTTTCAAAAAAGCCGTTGATGAGGAATTGAGCGTAAGACAAGTGGAAGCACTTGTAAAAGCTCTCAGCGAAGGGAAAGTAGAGAAAAAAGCAAACTCAGAACTCGATCCTGTCAAGAAATACGAAATAAGCAAAATCCAGCAACGTCTTGCGTCACACTTTGGCACCAAAGTATCTTTGAAATCTGACCCAAAAAATAAAGGTGAAATAAAAATCCCTTTCAACTCGGCCACTGATCTCAACCGAATTCTCGAAATTCTCGAAATCATCTGATCCTTGCGCTTTCTCCTTTTTCATAGAATCTCAAAAACTAAAGCCCCTTGGATCGCCTTGGGACTTTTGCTTTTATGGTTTGGTTTGATTCGAGAATCAATAGCTCAGGAAGCTGAACCGGAGAAACCGAAAAAGGAAAAACCAGACTATTCCTCGCTTCCAAAAAATCCAAGAAAGGCCGCTATCCTATCGGCAATTTTGCCTGGTGCAGGTCAGGTTTACAATAACAAAGCTTGGAAAGTCCCGCTGATTTACACGGGACTGGCTGTTGACATTTACTTTATCGGATTTAATAATCGCAGATACAATGTTTTCAATGATGCATTGGAGGCTTTTGACAATGGAGATGCTACCCAATTCCCAAGTCTCAATAGGGAGGCATTGGTCAGGAATATTGATTATTGGAGAAGAAACCGAGACCTCACTATCCTTTTAATTGGGGTGATTTACGCATTGAATATCGTTGATGCCAATGTGGATGCCCATCTCTCAGGATTCGAGATTAACGATGATTTGGCCTTGGATGTGGGGCCTCACTTCGAAAGTTTCTCCACAAAAAATAACTCGCTAGGCGTTTCATTCAAACTTAAATTCTAACCATGAATATTCTTTTACTCGGCTATGGTAAAATGGGTCAACTCATTGGCCAGATTTCCGAATCCAGGGGACACCAAATTGTAGGCAAAATAAATATCGATAATCGATCAGATCTGGATTCATTGAATCCTGAACA
Organism: Cyclobacteriaceae bacterium; assembly: GCA_009885605.1. Classification (GTDB taxonomy): domain Bacteria; phylum Bacteroidota; class Bacteroidia; order Cytophagales; family Cyclobacteriaceae; genus Algoriphagus. The sequence continues at coordinate 1,852 of VFKK01000189.1, forward strand.
AATCGATGTTGCAATCGAATTTAGCCAACCTGAGGCTGCTGTCGAAAATATCAAGTGGGCTCTGGATAGACATATTCCGATTCTTTCCGGCACGACTGGCTGGCTGGCTACCAAACCTGAAATTGAGAAGTTAACACTGGAATCAAACGGGACATTTTTTTATGCATCCAACTACAGCATCGGCGTAAATATATTCTTCAAAGTCAATGAATTCCTGGCCAAACTGATTAATGAATCCGGCAGCTACAAAGCCTCAGTTGAAGAAATCCATCACACCGCCAAATTAGATGCCCCATCAGGTACAGCTATCACTTTAGCAGAAGGAATTATCGACTCCATTAATTCGCTAAAAGGCTGGAATCTGTCCGAAGATTCGACCGATTCCGAACAGTCACTTCCAATCACATCCAAGCGGGTCGACCCGGCACCGGGCACTCATATAATACGCTATGAGTCTGAAATAGACACAATTGAAATCAGCCATACTGCGCATAGCAGGCAGGGATTTGCCCTTGGTGCGATTTTGGTGGCTGAGTGGATCCATGGAAAGAAAGGTGTGCTTTCAATGGACGATTTCCTATCTTTCTGAAATATTAGCCTTATATGAGCCAACCCCAAAAGAAAAAATCTGCAACCCGTGAATGGATAGACGCATTAGTTTTTGCAGTAGTTGCTGCCAGTTTGATCAGATGGCTTCTTCTTGAGCCTTTTACCATTCCTACCGCTTCCATGGAAAAATCTCTGCTTGTTGGAGATTTTCTTTTTGTTAGCAAAATGCACTACGGAACCAGAATCCCTAAAACTCCCCTTCAGGTTCCTTTGACTCATCAGAAGATCTGGGGTACGGAACTTTCATCTTATTCAGATGCCATTCAATTACCATATATGAGGCTTCCCGGCTTTAGTGATGTGGAAAGAAATGATGTAGTTGTTTTCAATTACCCCGTTGAGTTTCAATATCCTGCTGACCTTAAAACCAATTACATCAAGCGTGCAGTTGGAGTCGCGGGTGATATCGTAGAAGTTAAAGAAGGCGATCTTTATGTAAATGGAGAGGCTGCTTTAAAGCCTGAACAGATGCAATATTCTTACGATTTGATGACTAATCGTCCCTTAAACCCAGAGTTCTTTTCAGATTATGGGATAAATCAAGACAGCTTCCTGAAATTTACCGATAACTCAGGTTATTTGGTCTTTGCAAGTGATGAAGTAATCAATCAATTAAAATCGTCACCTGTGGTAACATCGATTACCAAAAGGATTCAAACAATCGGCGGAGAATCGGGAATATTTCCGGACGGAATGATGATGGGCTGGAACAGGGATACTTATGGACCTCTGCAAATTCCCGCGGAAGGCTGGACAATTCCTATGACCACTGAAAATGTGATCAAATACGGCTTCACTATTGAAAAATATGAGGGTCTCGAAAGCGTAGAACTAAAAGAAGGTCAACTTTTCATTGACGGCCAAAAAGCTGAAAGCTATACGTTCAAGCAAAATTATTACTTCATGATGGGAGATAACCGTCATGATTCCCTTGATTCACGTTATTGGGGTTTCGTACCTGAAGATCATATAGTCGGCAAAGCCTGGTTCTTATGGCTGTCTCTGGATAAACACGAATCGATGTTTAATAAAATCCGCTGGAGCAGAATCTTTAAAGGAATAGAGTAAAAAAAAGCCGGGATATCCCGGCTTTTTTTTACCACTCGATCGGTTCAGCTCTATTCGAACTTAAATAGGAGTTGGCTTGGGAAAAGTGCTTGCATCCCAAGAATCCACGATGGGCAGAAAGAGGACTTGGATGAGGTGCTTTCAAAATCAGATGCTTTGACTCATCTATCAACACTGCTTTCTTCTGAGCATAAGCTCCCCAAAGCATAAAGACCACATGAGTCCGGGTATAACTGATTTTCCTGATCACTTCGTCTGTGAATTGCTCCCAACCTTTGTTTTGGTGTGAGCCAGCCAAAGCAGCCTGCACAGTAAGTGTAGCATTTAGCAAAAAAACCCCCTGATCTGCCCACCTGGTCAAATCTCCGTTTGGCGGCATGTCTTTACCCAAATCAGTTTTTATTTCTTTGAAAATATTCAAAAGACTGGGAGGAAAAGGTATTCCCGGCTTTACTGAAAAAGATAACCCATGAGCCTGATCCGGGCCATGATATGGATCCTGACCCAGTATAACTACTTTAACTTTATCTATCGGACAATGCCAAAAAGCATTGAATATTTCTTTTCCTGGTGGAAAAACTTTAGCGTTGGAATATTCGTCTTTAACAAAAGAGACCAACTCTTTAAAATATTTTTGGTGAAAAACCTTCTCTAAGGCAATTTCCCAAGAGGGCTCAATAACAACTTTCATAGCTCAAATTATGGATTTTATAATTTGCAATAGTATATTTGTATTTGTATTCAACTTCTAACGAAATGGTTACCGCAATCACCGAGGGTATTAGCGTAAGTATCGAAGTCACTTATCAAGCTGAATTTTCGAATCCGAATCAGCACCATTATGTATTCACATACAAAGTAACAATCGAAAACAGAAGTTCTTCCACGGTTCAATTAATGAGAAGAAAATGGGAGATTTTTGATGCTGCTGAAAATCCAAAAATCGTAGAAGGTAGTGGAGTAGTCGGCCAACAGCCTGTTCTGGAACCTGGAGAGTTTCATACCTATGTATCAGGTTGCAATTTGAAATCCGGTTTGGGAAAGATGAAAGGTGTTTATTACATGGAAAAGCTTTCAGATGGCCGAAATATCGAAGTGGTAGTTCCAGAATTTCAGATGATTGCCAGCATATTCTACAATTAATTTGCCCACCAAGTTTTTTTCACTTTTTGCCTATTTAGAATACTGGCTTGTCAAGGAAGACAAGTATTCTCTTCAATCCCCCTTTTTATTTAAGATCAATGAGGGATTATTCAATTTTCTTTCCGAAAGAAAAGGATCAGACCTGGACATTGAGGATATCCGTGTCCGACTGTTGAATTCGAAAAGAAAAATAAGAGTTGATGATTTTGGTGCGGGTTCTAAAAAAGTTAATACCCAAATAAGGCGGATATCAGATGTCACAAAGTATAGCACCAGTTCAAGAAAATTTGCCCAGCTCTACCAGTACTTTTGCCAGCTTACTCCTGCCAAAATAGTTTTAGAACTAGGGACCTGCATGGGGCTTACCAGCAGATACCTATCAAGAATCACCTTGGGCACCACTTATACCTTGGAGGGTTCTGAAGAAATCAGAGCTGTTGCCATGGAATCGGCGCCAATTAGCAATCTCAATTTTATTCACGGTAAAATCAGTGAAACATTAACAGAAATTTTGCTGGAGGTAGATAAGGTAGACTTTGCGCTTATCGATGCTAACCATACCTATCAGGGCACCATGGATGCTTATTATCAAATTAGGAAAAAAGTGCTTTCAACTTCCATCCTGGCTATTGGAGATATTCATTGGTCTTCAGAAATGGAAACCGCCTGGAATGAAATTATAAGTCAGGAAGAGGTAAAACTATCTTTAGATTTTTTCGAATGCGGCATCATATTTTTTGAATCTCCAATTCCAAAAAATCACTTCGTACTAGACATCTGATTTCCTGAGTTTAACAAACAGTTCCGAGCCTAATCTTTCCGGAAAAGAATTATAGCAAGGTTCAAAAGTTTCAATCTCAAACTTTTCGATAAAATAAGTCAAATACTCTTCTTGGTGGCCTCCGAATGGAGGCCCTTGAAAATCAAAAGTCCTGTCAAACAAAACACCGACTAGCCTACCTCCGGGATTTAATAATTCAAACATTTTTTGACCATAATGCTCCCGAAGATTTGGATCTAGTGCACAAAAAAAAGTCTGTTCCAAAATCAAATCATAGGTGGAATTGTGGTGAAAGAAATTCTGATGGTGGAGATTTTCTTTTGGAAAATCAGGATACTTCAATCGGAACTTCTTTAGTGGCTCCTGTGAAATATCCAAAACATGAACATTTGAAAATCCTTTCAAAAACGCATAATAAGCCTCATAGGCGTTCCCAGCTCCAGGAATTAACACACGGAAAGATTTATTTTCAATTTGGTCTAAATTTTGCACAAGTGGTTTTGAAGGACTACCAATGTCCCAACCGGTCAAGCCTAACTTATACCTATCAGACCAAAAATTTTCATCAAGTAAAACCATCCTTTCCCTATCGATTCTAATATTATGGAAACAAATTTCGAAAAAGACTCAAATCAAAAAAAAGACCAAGGAAAAAACATCATCATCGTCGTCCTTGTCTTGTTGGTAATTATAAGTGGTATTAAACTTTATACAGACTACGTCGACCGCACCAAAAAAACAGAAGAAATATTACTTCTTTCGACAGAAAACAGTGATCTAAACAAGAGGCTGGATTCTGTTTCATATCAATTGGACCTGAGAATTCAGGAAATTACCAAACTTGGAGGTGATATCACCGCATTAGAAGAAGCAAAAGAGCAGCTAATTGCCGAGAGAAATTCCTCAAGACAAAGATCTGCTTCTGAAATTACCGCACTTAATCAAAAAATCAATGGCTTGAATGGTATGATTCAAGAGAAAGATGAAGAAATTCTTGAGCTACGCGCCGCAAACCAACAGCTTTTTGCTGAAAATCAAGACCTCAAAACCACCCAAGCTGTAATTGAAGAGGAAGTAGCCCAACTTAATATCCAAAAAGAAGGTCTTCAGGCGAAAGTAAATATAGCTGCACGTCTTAAAGCTGAAAAAATCACAGTTTCAGCGGTTAATTCCAGAGGTAAAGAACGGATCGAAACCACTAAGGATTTTAGGAACAAACAAATGGAACGCATTAAGGTGAGTTTCAATCTTGCTGACAATAAAGTAGCAGAAAAAGGACCGAGAAATGTTTATGTTCAGGTTTTGGCTCCAAACTCACAACCAATTTTCGATGTGGCAAAAGGATCGGGTACTTTCATGGTAAACGGGGCTGAACTTTTCTACACTGTAAAACAGGATATCATATTCGATAATTCTGAGCAAGTACTCACTTTCTTTTATGAGAAAGGATCCGACTACACAACAGGTACTCATGAAATCAGGGTTTTTGTTGACAATTATCAAGTTGGTTCGAAAACTTTCGCCGTAAAATAAAAGAAGCCTCCTTCGGGAGGTTTTTTTTTGTGCTTGAGGATAAGTTTTGAATTACAAACCATTTGGATAGCAGAGGAATTCGCCTTACTTTTGCGGTCTGTTTATTCAAATTCCTTAAACACATTATAAAAATGTTCCAAAGAAATTATGAGACGGTATTCATTTTAACTCCCGTTTTGTCTGATGTTCAGATGAAGGATACCGTCGACAAGTTTGTGAACTTGTTAAAAGAAGAGGGGGCAGATGTAATCAATGTGGAAAATTGGGGTCTTAAGAGGATGGCTTACACTATCGAAAAAAAGACTACAGGTTTTTACGTAATGGTTGAATTCAAAGCCGTTCCTACCATCATCCGTAAATTCGAACTAGAATTTAGAAGAGATGAAAAAGTTATGAGATTCTTGACTACCGTTTTGGACAAGCATTCACTTGCTTATGCCGAAAAGAGAAGAAAAGGAGAGTTTAACAAAAAAGTTGAAGCTAAGGAGGAGCCAGCCCAATGACACTAGTAAACGAGCCTATCAACAGAGGCGAAATCAGAAAAAAGTATTGCCGCTTTAAGAAGTATGGCATCAAGTACATTGACTACAAGGATCCAAATTACTTGTTGAAGTTTGTCAATGAGCAAGGTAAAATTCTTCCTAGAAGACTAACCGGCAACTCTGCTAAATACCAGAGAAAAGTGGCTCAGGCCATCAAAAAAGCAAGACATTTGGCTTTGTTGCCATTCGTAACCGATGGTTTGAAATAATTCGGTCTTGTATCGTTCAATCACAAAAGATCATTACAAATGGAAATCATTCTAAAAACAGACATCAAAGGTCTTGGCTATAAAAATGACTTGGTAGAGGTAAAGCCTGGATACGGTAGAAACTACCTTATCCCTCAGGGTTTTGCTGTACTTGCTACTGGTTCAAACAAGAAAATTCTTGCTGAAAACATCAAGCAGGCTGCTCACAAAGCAGAAAAAATTAAGACTGAAGCAGAAAACATCGCTTCTAAAATCGCAGAGATGACACTTGAAATCAAGGCTAAAATCGGTGAGTCAGGTAAAATCTTCGGAAAAGTTACCACTCTTCAGATTTCTGACGCTCTTGCTATTCAAGGTATAGACATCGATAGAAAGAAAATCTCTATAAGCGGTCCGGTAGACGGAGCGGGTGAATTCTCAGCTGATGTTGATCTTCACAGAGAGGTGAAAACAAAAGTTAAATTTGTTGTTGTAGGAGAATAAGATTCTACGAACAGAAAATGAAAAAGCTCACCGTCTGGTGAGCTTTTTTTATGTCCAATTTTAGCTTAGAGCTTTCTCGAGGTCCTCGATCAACTTTTTAGAAACTGCTTTGCTATTTTTATCTCTGGCTTCTTTCAAAACCTCCACAGCTTTTCTTCCTTTTTCAATAACCCCAATAGGATTATTATCACTTTTAAAGCTCACCCAGCAATAACTGAGCTCAGATACAAGGGTTTCGTTCGACTTCAATTTATCTAATTTCTGAATTGTTTCAATGATGGTTTTTTCTACTTTTTCAGCGTTCATAGCAAGATTTAGTTTTTGTGTGTTTTTCTATATTTTCGACAAAACTAGATTATTATTACTCATAATACAATATAAGTAACTGAAAATTAATGTAATCGTAATTTTCAATCGATTCCTAGGCATAAGTGATTTTTCTGAATCGTTGGATTTGCCCGAGTCTATGAGAATCTCAAATTGGAAAGGTTAAATTATTTTATATCCTGAATCCAAGCGATTTACTCAGAAAAGTAAAAAATCTTCCGGGTCCGGTTTGGAAAAAAAGGTGCAAGATTCTACCTTTGTGACACTTTAAAAGAAACATGTCAGTTTCGAAATAAAATTGACCGATGGTGTAACTGGCAACACGTCTGATTTTGGTTCAGAAGAGTCCAGGTTCGAGCCCTGGTCGGTCAACAAAAAGCCTCCAAACAATGGGAGGCTTTTTCATTTTAAAACCCTGAGCCGATATGCATTCATTGCATATTTCCCCAAATGCTCCGTCAATCGGTAATTGGCGATCGCGCCTACTCCCGCACCGATAATTGGGATAAGCTGTGCAAGCTTAGCCAGATCTATATAATCACGGTATTCAAGCTGAAACCTCTTCCAATCAAACTCATCTGAATCAGCAGGCAGTGTATCACGATAACTGTCCCAGTTCTCTATCATCCCGATCAGTTCATTTCTTCTTTTCTGACTGGAGAAACTTAGCTGAAAAACATACAAGAGAAAAAGTCTCTCATGGAATTCTTTCGCAGAAAAACCATAGATAGCTGCGATATCAAAAAGCATTTTCATTTTGATTGTGAGAAAAGCAGGGAAATCCACAAACCCAAGGAGGATCCCTCCTGCCCCGGTCAAGGCTCCCTCGGCAGAAGCAGTATTCCGGTACCATTTGATTCGGGTCCTGACTTTCTCGTCTCTTTCTTGTAGGCTCAGGGAATGATCATCTTTTGGGACAATCCAACCAGATCCTGTTAAAACACCCTTCACCATGTTTTCAATTGCCATGGTTATGGCTTGATGAACTTTCTCCGGAATCCACCCATTTATTTTCCCTTGGACATTATGAGTCAACCTGCTTACCAGAGACGGAGGCTTTTTCAGCTTATAGAGCCATGTTCCCAGCTCTGCCTCAACGTAATGCATGTAATTGTCCATTATTTTTTGTAATTTTGCAAATCAAACTTATTGATGATTTATAGGTTTCAACTTTTGAATCCAACAAAACCAAACGCTTTATCCCATGATGAAACCAGTCTATTTACTCATTTTACTGCTAGGTAGTTTTCTTTTTCCGAAGGAAAATGAAATTAAAAATGATCCATTTGCAACTATTACCATTTGCCACGCACCAAATGACGACATGGCACAGTTTGTCAATGCACCTGGATTTGCCTCCTTTCACCCTTCTCCCATCGCATTTGAATTTGCCGCCAAAGGTGAAATGGTGAATTTTCCAACCTCTGACGGATCGGATGGTAAAGGCTACCTTCTGAAATCAACTTCGCCTTCTGATAAATGGCTCTTCGTCTTCCAGGAATGGTGGGGCCTTAATGACCACATCAAACAGCAGGCTGAGGTATTCTACAATGATTTGAATGGAAAAGTAAATGTAATTGCCCTTGATATGTATGATGGCCAAGTGACCAGTAATCGCCAGGAAGCAGGTCAGATCATGCAATCCGTAAAAGAACCAAGATTAGAAGAAATCGTAAAAGGAGCCATGAAACTGGCCGGACCAACTGCTAAAATCGCAAATGTCGGCTGGTGCTTTGGCGGTAGCTGGTCACTCAAGTCTGCTCTGCTCGTTGGTCACCAAAATATCGGGTCCGTGATGTATTATGGAATGCCTGTTAGGGATGCAGAGAAGTTGAAGACTCTGAACTCGGATGTTTTGGGATTGTTCGCAACTGAGGAATATATTTCAAAAACTATAATTGAAGAATTTGCTGCGAGCATGACTTCTGCCGGAAAAAAATTAACCTACAAAATCTTCCCCGCAGTCCATGGGTTCTCCAATCCAAGCAATCCAAAGTATGATCCTGAAGTGAGCAAAGAAGCTTATGAAATGGCTATCACCTATTTAAAAGGAAAATTTGCTATTTGATTGACCAAATGAAACCTAAAAAACCGTCTTTCTCAAGACGGTTTTTTAGGTTAATATCAATCGCTTTTTATTTGTAAAGTCCGTTAAAGAGCATTTTGAAAGTACCATGCGACTGGGCACGAAAGGTAATCTCAGGTCCAAAGGCGTAGAATTTTCCTTTTCCTATCTGAGCTTCAAAAGCAGTGACGCCATTTTTCAAATAAGACTGTCCC
>VFKK01000251.1 GCA_009885605.1 Cyclobacteriaceae bacterium
TGGTGTGGATGAAACTTTTGGCTACTTTTAAATCAAAGTGGGAAAAAGTGGGGGAAAGTGGTAAAACCGAATCTCATTTTATTACTTTTGTTTTTACCATAAACTGATCATTCCAAAAGCGCGATGTTTAATAGTCAATATGAGTGTAAGCTGGATCCGAAAGGGCGTCTGGTCTTGCCAGCCAAAATAAAGGCGGCAATTCCCGAGGCTAACGGAAGTACGCTTATGCTCAGAATGGCAGAGGACAAATGCCTTGCACTTTACCCGATGGTCGAGTACAAAAAGCTGGAAAATCAGGTAAAATCACTTTCAATCAATAATGCTGAACAGCGAATGCTTCAGCGTTCTTTTTTCATCAGCAGCGTCGAAGTGGAGTTGGATAGTACGGGAAGATTGTTGTTGCCGAAGCTTTATCAGTCTTATGCAGGATTGGAAAAAGACCTGATTGTCGTGGGTATGGGTAGCAGAATTGAAATTTGGCATCCTGAAAAGTATCTCCAAAACATCATTGCTGACCCGGCTGACTTGTCGAGTTTGATGGAAAAATATCTCTCCTGAAACTATGACAATGTCTCCTTACCATATCCCAGTGATGCTTGCCCAATGCACTGAAGGTTTAGCTATTGATCCCAACGGAATCTATGTCGATGTCACTTTTGGCGGCGGTGGGCATTCCGGAGAAATTCTCAAGCACCTGGACAAAGGTCATCTGTATGGTTTCGATCAGGATGTCGATGCCGAGGCCAATATTCCGAAAAGCGACAAGTTCACTTTTGTGTCAGCCAATTTTAGGGATATTAAAAAATACCTGAGGCTCTACGGAGTAAAACAAGTGGATGGGATTTTGGCAGACTTGGGGATTTCATCTCATCAGATTGACGAGCCGGGCAGAGGTTTTTCCACAAGATTCAGCGGAGATCTGGATATGAGAATGAATCAGTCAGATGAGATTTCAGCCAAAGAGGTGCTCAATACCTACGATGAGGGAAAGCTTCATAAGATTTTCGGAATCTACGGTGAGATCAAAAATGCCAAAACCTTGGCACAATCAATCGTAGCTGAACGGGCTGCGAGACCATTTGAAACGACAGAAGGGTTTACCACTTTTCTTAAAAAATTTGCCCCGCGGGGGAAAGAGTTTAAATACTTCGCTCAAGTATTTCAGGCTCTAAGAATTGAAGTAAACGATGAGATCGGTGCTCTGGAAGATTTGCTGATGGATTCACTGGATCTTATCAAGCCGGAAGGGCGATTGGTAGTCATGAGCTACCATAGTCTGGAAGACAGACTGGTGAAAAACCTGATGATCAAGGGCAGATTCCATGGAGAGGTTGAGAAAGATTTTTACGGAAATCTGATTCGTCCGCTGGAGCCGCTTACAAGAGGGGCAATTGTACCAGATGAAGAGGAAGTTGCCAGAAACCCAAGAGCAAGAAGTGCCAAACTTAGAATAGCTAAAAGAACAGATAAATGAGTCAAAATTCTTTCAAAAGCAAATTGAAAGCCGGGAGCAACCCAAAGGGAGGTTCTCGAAAGACCATTTTCACCTGGATCGAAGAGAAGTTGGACGTGACCGGAATCCTCGGAGAGGGCGTGCCGGTTCAACTGGTTCCGCCGGTTGGTTTTGTTGCTTTGGTTGCCCTGATCTACATCTACAGCAATCACAGAGCGGAAAACATGGTCCGAAAGATAGAAAAAGCGCAACAGGAAGTCGGTGACTTGCGAGCTGATGTGACTACGCTGGAAGCTGAAATCATGCTCAGCAGTATGCAGTCGGAAGTTGCAAAAAGAGTGGAAGCTCAGGGATTATTTGAATTGAATCAACCGCCGATCAAAATCGAGGTAGAAAAGTGAATATAAAACGCTCCATAGTATTACGTGTAAGGGTGGTTTTCATCCTAATTGCCCTGACCTCAGCGGCGATACCTTACCGTATTGCCCAGTTGCAGCTTACTGAGGGCGACAAATGGAGAGAAAAAGCTGAGACAATCAACTTCCAATACCGCGAAGTCCCTGCGACTCGCGGCAACATCTACGCCGGAGACGGCAGTTTGCTAGCGACAAGCCTTCCATTCTACAGAGTAGCAATGGATCCAACCATCGCAAAGTCTGATAAATACAAAGCAGGACTCGATTCACTTTCGAGATTTCTTTCTTTTTTTTACAAAGACAAATCGGCCGCCGCTTATAAGCGAATGATCAATGACTCAAGGCTTGATAGCAAGCGCTACCTGGTTCTTAACAGAAAGCAAATTGGCTATCAGGACATGCAAAAAATGGTTCAATGGCCAATTTTCCGAGAAGGCAGATTAGCCGGAGGAGTGATTTTTGAGAAAGTTGAAAAGCGCTACAGACCTTTCAATTCCTTGGCAGGACGTACTGTAGGGTTTCTGAATGAGGATTCTTACGGAGCTGGAATTGAGTACAGTTTCAATTCTTACCTGAGCGGAAAAGACGGAAAGGCATTGTTCCAAAGATTAGCAGGCGGAAGCTGGAAGCCTGTTTTTGATGCGGAAGATGTGAAGCCTGAGGACGGATTTGATGTCATTACGACTCTTGATGTGAATATTCAGGATGTGGCTGAAACTGCCCTTCGCCGTCAGTTGACAGATCGGGATGCAGGCTTCGGTTCTGTAATCGTGATGGAAGTGAAGACAGGTCAAATCAAAGCCATCGCAAACCTGCAACGCAATAAGAACGCAAACGGGTATGGTGAAAACTACAATTTCGCCATCGGTGATCAGGGAAATACCGAGCCGGGATCAACCTTCAAGTTGCTTTCCATGCTGGCACTTTTGGAAGAAAACAAAATCAGCCTTGACCAGAAAGTGGAGACCGGAAACGGTGTTCATAAATTCTACAATCAATACATGCGAGACGCCAAGAATGGCGGTTACGGCACAATCACGATCCGTGAGGCATTCGAAAAATCATCCAATGTTGCCATCTCCAAATTGGTCGATGAGCATTTTGGATCCAGTCCGTCCAAGTTCATGGGGTATATCGAGAAGGTTGGTTTGAAAGAGCCAATCGGTTTTCAGCTGACCGGTGAGGGCAAACCCTATTTTAAAAAGCCGGGAGATAAAAACTGGTACGGAACTTCACTACCCTGGATTTCCATCGGCTACGAAAGCAAAGTCAACCCTCTTCATACGCTCGCACTATACAATGCTGTGGCAAATGGCGGAGTAATGGTGAAGCCATACATCGTGAAGGCTGTTGTGAAAGGAAATCAGATCGAGAAAAGCTACGAACCTGAGATCATGCGTGAGCGAATCGCTTCTGAGAAAACGATCAAGAATTTGCAGGAGCTGCTCGAGGGCGTCGTTTCCAGGGGAACAGCCAAAAATATCGCGAATGCGGATTACAAAATCGCCGGCAAAACCGGAACTGCTCAGAAGCTGATCGGTGGCGCTTACACCGAAACGTACTACACAAGCTTTGCCGGATATTTTCCGGCTGATCATCCAAAATATTCCATGATTGTCGTGATCGACAGTCCAAATGGATTTGCGGCGTATGGCGGAGATGTTTCTGCCCCCGTTTTCAAGGAAATCGCAGATCGAATTTATGCATTGGATGTGGAGCTGAATCCTGACAATCAATCCAAGATATTTCAGGCGGATGCCACTCTTCCAAAGTCACCTTTTATTCCCGCGGGAAGAGCTGAAGAAATTCATAAAATCCTGGAGGAGCTGGGTTTGAAGGCTAATCCGACCCAATCTGAAGAATGGGTAAAAACGATTACTTCAGGCGAAAGCATTCAATGGCAAAGCAATGATACTGACAAGCCAATGGTGCCGGATGTTTCTGGACTTTCTCTCCGCGATGCTTTATTCATTCTTGAAAACAAAGGTCTCAGAGTAAACTACACCGGAAAAGGAAGGGTGCAAAACCAATCCATGACACCGGGTTCGGCACTAGTTCCAAACGCAACAATCAATCTTGTCTTAGGCTAAATGAAGGTTCTGAAAGACATATTATATAAGGTATCACTCATCTCTACCACAGGAGACATGGAGGTGAGCGTGAGTGCAATTGTCTTTGATAGCCGCAAAGCTGATAAAGCATCGGTTTTCGTAGCAATTGCCGGAACGCAGGTTGACGGACATGATTTCATTGATTCAGTTTTGGAAAAAGGCTGTTATGTGATCGTCTGTGAGCGAATGCCTGAGACGCTGAAAGAAGGAATCACCTACGTTCAGGTGAGCAATTCGGCCAAAGCGCTTGGGATTATCGCTTCGAATTTCTTCGGAAATCCTTCTGAAAAAATCAAAGTGGTAGCTGTCACTGGTACTAATGGTAAGACTACAACGGTGACATTGCTGCATCAGCTTTTTATAGCGATGGGCTACAGCACAGGTTTGCTTTCGACAGTAGAAAATAAAATTAACGAGACTGTAATACCCGCCACGCATACGACCCCTGATGCTGTGAGTGTGCAGGCCTTGCTGCGTCAAATGCTGGACGAAGGCTGTACCCATTGCTTCATGGAAGCGAGTTCGCATGCCATCGTGCAGGAGAGAATTGCGGGTCTGAAGTTGATCGGGGCTGTTTTCACCAACATCACGCATGATCATTTGGACTATCACGGCACTTTTGATGAATACATTAAAGCCAAGAAAAAGCTGTTTGATGATCTTCCGAAAGACGCTTTTGCCCTGGTGAACGGAGACGACAAGCGAGGATCTGTGATGGTTCAAAACTGCAAAGGAACACATCAGACTTTTGCCCTGAAATCACCCGCTGATTTCAAAGCGAAAATCATGTCCAATACCCTCGAAGGACTGGAACTTGAGATCAACAACAAGCTGATTTGGTTCCGAATGATCGGAGCATTCAACGCTTACAACATTTTAGGAGTGCTGGGTACAGCGGTTCTACTGGGCGAAGAAGAGGACGAAGTACTCATGGCTCTTTCAGGAATAAGAGGTGCCAAAGGCAGATTTGACCGAATTTCCATCGGAGGAATTACCGCAATAGTGGACTATGCACATACTCCGGATGCTTTGGACAACGTCCTCAAAACCATCAATGGAGTGCGGACCGGCGGTGAGCAGTTGATCACGGTGGTGGGTTGCGGTGGGAATCGTGACAAAACCAAAAGACCGATCATGGCCAAGATTGCCGTGCAGGAAAGCAACAAGACCATCTTCACTTCGGACAACCCAAGATTTGAGGATCCTGCGGAAATCCTCAAGGACATGCAGGCCGGAATCGGTCCATCGGAAATCAGAAAAACATTAACAATCATGGATCGCAGAGAAGCTATCAGAACAGCTTGTATGCTTTCTAAAAAAGGAGATATCATTCTCATAGCAGGAAAAGGCCATGAGGATTACCAGGAGATTCAAGGAGTGAAACATCACTTTGATGATGCTGAAGTAGTAACTGAAGTTTTACAACAATTGACCCAAAACTGAGATGCTCTATCCCATTTTCGATTATTTAGATCGAGTGTTGGATATTCCGGGAACCGGGGTATTCCGATACATCTCTTTCCGTGCCGGGATGGCGGCAATTTTTTCGTTGATCATTACCATCACCTTTGGGCACCATATTATCAACTGGATTCGCAATCGTCAGATTGGAGAAACTGTCCGTGACTTAGGTTTGGAAGGCCAAAATCAGAAGAAAGGTACCCCGACCATGGGAGGCTTGATGATGATTGCTGCGATTCTGATTCCGACTTTGCTTTTTGCAGATCTTCAAAATATCTACATCATCCTGCTGATTGTGACCACACTTTGGCTGGGCGGAATCGGCTTTTTGGATGATTATATTAAGGTTTTTCGCAAGAACAAAGAAGGTCTTGCCGGTAGATTTAAGATAATCGGTCAGATCGGAATTGGGATAATCGTGGGCACTACCCTCTATTTTCATGAAGATGTCGTCATCCGTGAGTTTACCAATCCTGTATCAATTGAAGAAGGAGTAGTCGAAACTCCGACTTTCAAAGACGTGAAAGTGGCCAAAACCACCATTCCTTTTACCAAAAACAATGAGCTGAATTACGAAACGCTGCTAGACTTTATGGGTGAGGCCATGACACCCGTTCTCTACATTCTGGTTGTGATTTTCATCATCACTGCGGTTTCCAATGGTGCCAATATCACCGACGGGATCGATGGTTTGGCCGCCGGTACTTCAGCCATTATCGGTCTGACAATTGCGATTTTCGCTTATATCAGCGGTAATGCCATTTTCTCCCAATACCTAAATGTCATGTACATCCCCAACTCGGGTGAGTTGGTGATTTTTGCCTCGGCATTTATCGGCGCTTGTGTCGGATTTCTCTGGTACAATGCCTATCCGGCTCAGGTTTTCATGGGAGATACAGGAAGTCTGATGCTCGGCGGAGTCATTGCCGTGTTGGCTTTGACACTTCGCAAAGAGCTTCTTATTCCGGTGATGTGTGGGATTTTCGTAGTCGAAAATGTCAGCGTGATGGTACAGGTGAGCTATTTCAAATACACGAGGAGAAAATACGGTGAAGGCAGAAGGATTTTACTGATGTCTCCTTTGCACCATCATTATCAGAAGAAAAATATTCCTGAAGCAAAGATCGTAACCCGATTCTGGATTGTGGGAATTCTATTGGCAGTAATCACTTTGGCAACGCTGAAACTGAGATAATTAAAATGAAACGAATAGCCATCCTTGGAGCCGGAGAAAGTGGGTTGGGAGCAGCAATGCTCGCCAGGATGAATGACTATGCCGTTTGGGTTTCTGACGCAGGTAAAATTTCTGATTCCAGAAAAGCGGATCTGATTAAGTACGGGATTTCTTTTGAAGAAGGAGGCCACAGCGAGGAGATGATTCTCAATTCCAATCTCATTATCAAAAGCCCCGGGATTTCTCCGAAGGTCCCAATTGTTGAAAAAGCCTTGTCAAAAGGCATCCCTGTGATTGATGAGCTGGAGTTTGCTTCCATGTTCAGCACCGGAAAAGTGATTGCAATCTCCGGTACCAATGGAAAAACCACCACTACCCTCCTTACTTATCATTTGATGGTAAGTGCAGGATTGGATGTGGGTATAGCAGGAAATGTTGGTCAAAGCTGGGCCGGTCAGATTGCAGAGCAAGATCGCGAATGGTGGGTAATCGAATGCAGCAGCTTTCAGATCGATGGTTTTGAAAGGTTCAAGGCGACAATCGCTATTCTAACCAATATCACTCCGGATCATCTGGATCGATACGATTATAAAATTGAGAATTACATCAACTCAAAATTCGGGCTGTTTAAAAATATGACCTCCAGGGATTACGCAATTCTGAGCGCGGAAGATGCTTTGACTTTGGAAGGATTGAAAACAAAGAAAATCGAAGCTTCACCTCATAGGTTCTCTCTTTCTGCTCCGCAGGAAAAGGGCGCTTATTTCGATGGATCAAACCTGATTCTGACTACTGAAAAGAAATCAGCGACTATTCCATTGGAAGCACTTTCTCTAAAAGGAACTCATAATATTTTGAATTCACTTTGCGCAGGAACAGCCGCATTGCTAGCTGGAGTGAAGGAGGCAGATCTGATTGAAGGTTTCAAAACCTTCATCAATGCCCCTCATCGCATGGAATTGATCCGCGAAATCGACGGTGTCAAATTCATCAATGACAGCAAAGGCACCAATGTGGAGTCAACTGCCTACGCCCTCACCAGCTATGAAAATCCACTGATTTGGATTGCAGGGGGAGTGGACAAAGGCAACGATTATAGTACGATTTTGCCTTCAGTGACCGAAAAGGTCAAATGCCTGATCTGTCTTGGCAAAGACAACGAAAAATTGAAAAAGGCCTTTGGGGCTGTGGTTGTCGATATCCGAGAAACTCAGGATATCCGGGAAGCTGTGAAATGGGGATTGGAACTGGGCAAATCAGGGGACATCGTTCTTCTTTCTCCGGCTTGCGCAAGCTTTGACTTGTTCAAAAACTATGAGGATCGCGGGGAGCAATTCCGTGGGGCGGTAAATAACCTTAAAACCGAAGCGATCTCATGAACCAATTCAAAGCATGGATAGACGAGCACTTCAAGGGGGATCCAATCATCTGGGGAATTGTGATTTTGCTTTCACTTTTCAGCATTCTGGTGGTGTATTCCGCAACCGGTTCCCTGGCTTATAAATATGCCGGAGGAAATACCGAAGTGTATTTGTTCAGACATTCATTCCTGGTGGTTGTATCCTTGTTTGTAATGTGGCTGGCGCATAAAATACCGTATAAAAACTACGCACTTTATGCACGTCTGGGGATGTACATCTCCATGCCTCTTTTGCTTTTCACGTACCTCTTCGGCTCTAATATCAATGATGCTAATCGTTGGCTGACCATTCCTGTGATCAATCAGGCATTCCAGCCTTCCGACTTAGCAAAACTCGCGTTGATCGCTGCTTTGGCAGCAATGCTTGCAAGACGTCAGAATAATATCAAAGACTTCAAAAGCACTTTTGTGCCCATCATCATCGCCATCGGAATCATCTGTTTGTTGATTGCTTTGGCTAACATGTCCACAGCGATTTTGCTTTTGCTGACTTGCCTGCTCATCATGTTTATCGGTCGGGTTCCGGTGAAATTCATTGCAATTGTAGTCCTGGTAGGGATGCTGGGTCTTACCGCTGCGGCATTTCTTGGCCAGCGAGGTTCCACTTTCGTGTCCCGAATCGAATCTTTCATGGACAAGGATGAGGTAGCATTCCAGGCTGAGCAATCCTTCATCGCCATCGCAACCGGAGGAATTACCGGAAAAGGTCCTGGAAACAGCGAGCAACGAAATTCCCTTCCGCATCCATACTCTGACTTCATTTACGCCATCATCATTGAGGAGTATGGAGTCGTGGGTGGTGTATCTGTGCTATTCCTGTACCTCGCTTTGCTTTATCGAGGAATGCGTATTGTCGCAAATTCTCATAAGGCTTTTGGAGGCTTGCTTTCCGCAGGTCTGAGCTTCGCTTTGGTCATCCAGGCTCTTGTCAACATGGCTGTGGCTGTAGGTTTGGGGCCGATTACAGGACTGCCATTACCGCTTCTGAGCATGGGAGGAACCTCTTTGGTTTTCACCGGGATTTCTCTCGGAATCATCCTGAGTGTAAGCAGAGGAGATCATCAGGACGAAGCTTCATCCGCTTCATCTGCAACAAGTGCGTCAGTAAACAGACCAAGACTTAAAACTGCATAATTATCAAAACGCTAGAGACATATCGCATTTTGATCAGTGGCGGAGGTACCGGAGGCCATATCTATCCGGCGATCGCTATTGCCAATGCCTGGATGGAAAAACATCCCGACAGCGAAATTCTCTTTGTCGGTGCTCTTGGCAAAATGGAAATGCAAAAAGTGCCTGAGGCGGGCTATCAAATCAAAGGTTTGCCGGTGGCCGGACTTCAAAGAAGCCTTTCTCTTTCCAATCTAAGCTTCCCAATCAAGTTGCTGAAAAGCATCCGAATGGCTTCCAGGATTGTGAAGGAATTTAATCCTAATGCAGTAGTGGGAGTGGGCGGATACGCCAGCGGACCGGTTCTTTTTGCTGCGCAAAGAAAGAAAATCCCGACGCTGGTGCAGGAGCAAAACTCCTACGCAGGGCTGACCAATAAAATTCTGGCTAAAAAAGCCAATAAAATATGTGTGGCCTATCCGGCAATGGATGCGTTTTTCCCAGCTGACAGAATCGCTTACACAGGAAACCCGGTGAGAAAAGACATTCTGAATCTCGATGGGAAAAAAGAAATGGCCCAAGCTCACTTTGGGTTGGAAGCGGGGAAAAAGACTTTGCTGGTTTTGGGTGGCTCTTTGGGTGCCCGAACACTCAATCAGGCGGTTTTGAAGGATATGAAAGCGCTGAATGAGGACGGATACCAAGTCATTTGGCAGTCAGGCAAATTCTATTTCAAGGAAATGTTGGAAAAAACAGAAGCCTCCGGATTGAAGCATATTCATCTGAGAGAATTTATCCGGGAAATGGATCTGGCTTATGCCGCTGCAGATGTGATTGTATCACGTGCCGGTGCCCTGTCTGTTTCTGAGCTTTCTCTGGTGGGCAAGCCGGTGATTTTCATCCCTTCTCCAAATGTGGCTGAAGATCATCAAACCAAAAATGCCATGGCTTTTGTGAACCACAACGCTGCCTGGATTTTGAAAGATGATGAAGCCGTCGGAAAACTGAAAGAAAAAGTAGATGAACTGATGCAGGATCTGGCTATCGGGGAGGCATTGGGCAAGAAAATAAAAAGTCTGGCAAAGCCTGATGCGGCAAATGCCATTGTGAACGAATTAGAAAAACTGGTAGCATGAGCTTCGAAGGCATACATAGGGTTTATTTCCTCGGAATCGGCGGTATTGGCATGAGTGCCATTGCCAGATGGTTTCTCCATGAGGGAATTCCTGTGAGCGGCTACGATCGCACGCCTTCTCCATTGACAAGTCAATTGGTCGAAGAAGGAATGCAAATCACTTTCGATGATTCCCTGGATAGCATTCCTGCGGAAATTGAGGATGCACCAACAAAAGCATTGATCATCTGGACTCCGGCGATACCGAAGGACAGCATTCAGCTTGCCTTTTTCAGAGAAAATGGGTTTTCTCTGAAAAAGCGCTCTGAGGTTTTGGGAATGATCACCCGTAATCATTACACAGTTGCAGTAGCAGGAACTCACGGCAAGACCACAACTTCCTCCATGATCGCCCACTTGCTGAAATCTGCAGGAAAGCCGGTGACAGCATTTCTTGGTGGAATCACTCAAAACTATCAGAGTAATTTGATTTTGAGCGAAAAGAAAGGAAAAGAGCCAATGATAGTGGTCGTGGAAGCAGATGAGTTTGATCGCTCCTTCCTGAGACTTCATCCCAACGAAGCGGTACTGACTAGCACAGATCCGGATCACTTGGACATCTACGGAGACGAGAATACGATTTTGGAAGGTTTCAGAGAATTTATCCGACTGATTGACAAAAAGGGCAAACTCTACATCCAATCCAATGCAGCTTTCCGCTTGGGTGAAAAGAGCTTACCATCGGTAGCCACTAAGGTTTATGGATTGAGATCTTCAGGTATTTGCGCTGAGAATGTTCAGGCACGTACCCGGTCTTTCACGTTCGACTATGTGGATGGAAAGACCGAGATCAAAGGCATTGAGCTTTTCATTCCCGGCTTTCATAATGTGGAAAACGCACTCGTAGCCATTGCAATCTCCCTCGGTCATTCTATTTCAGAAGATCAGATTCGCAAGGGTTTGGCTTCTTTTAAAGGAGTAAAAAGAAGATTTGAAATCCACGTCAATGAGCCAAGCCTGGTCTTCATCGATGACTATGCACACCATCCTGAAGAAATCAAATCCTGCCTGAGTTCGGTGAGATCCATGTTTCCGGGTCGCAAGTTGACGGTGATTTTTCAGCCTCACCTGTTTTCAAGAACACGGGATTTCGCAGAGGGCTTCTCAGAAAGTCTTTCTCTTGCTGACGAAGTGATTTTACTGGATATCTATCCTGCAAGAGAGCTTCCGATTCCAGGAGTGACTTCCGACATGCTTTTAGCAGACATTCAGGCCGAAAAAAAGTCCCTGATTAGCAAGGAAGATTTGATGGATTATCTCGAAGAAAGAGCGCCTGAAGTTTTGGTGACTTTGGGAGCGGGAGATATTGATCGCCTTGTACCGGTGATAGCGAAATGGATGAATTCACGACTTAACCCGACTCAAGAATGAAGCGAGCCAGACTGAAAAAGACGATTGCTTTTCTGGTACTCAGCCTAGTGCTTGTGGCCTTCATAGGATTTGTTGAAAAGCAAAACTTGTACAAAACCTACCAGGGATCGGACATAAATATTGAAGGAGTGAGCGGAGTCTATTTTGTAGACGAAAATGAGATAAAAGAATTATTGCAGGCAGAATTTCCGGAATTGAAAGCAGGATTGATGCTGAAGGAAGTCAGACTTGAAGACATCGAAACACGACTTGCAGGTCATCCATTTGTCAAATCAGTGGAGGCTTTCATGGGTCAGAAGGGAATTTTAAGTATCACGGTTCAGCAGCATCAACCGATCGCACGAATTGCAAAACCAATGTCTGCGGACGGATATGTGACCACAGAGGGCAAGGTGATTCCAACCTCTACTTCTTACACCAGCCGGGTATTGATCCTGGAAGGAATTCATGCTGAGGAGCTGATGCAAAAAGGTGAGATCAGCAAGGAGATGCCCGAACTGATGGATCTGATTCGGTTTATCAACGGAGATGAGTTTTGGAGTGCTCAAATCACTGAATTGGAAGTGAATTCGCGCTCAGATATCAAATTATACCAACAGGTTGGACACCAGATTATTGAGTTTGGGGATGCGCACGACGTGGAGAGTAAGTTCGAAAGAATCGAAATCTTTTATAAAGAAATCCAACCTCGTAAAGGCTGGAATGCCTACAACAAGGTTAGCGTAAAATTTAGGGATCAAATTGTTTGTGAATAATAGCTTGGATATGGAAAACGACAAATTAATCGTGGGACTGGACATTGGAACAACCAAAATCTGTGTCATCATCGGCAGAAAAAATGAATACGGCAAACTCGAAGTCCTTGGGATGGGGAAGGCCATTTCTGACGGCGTGGACAGAGGTGTGGTCACCAATATCGACAAGACAGTTCATGCGATTCAGAAAGCCGTAGAAGAAGCTTCTGAAATGGCAGATGTCAACATCGGAGAGGTGATCGTCGGCATCGCAGGTCAGCATATTCAAAGCAAAATCCATCGCGGTAGCATTATGCGTCCACCATCTGAAGATGAGATCACCGTGGAAGATGTGAGAAGACTTTCGGGTGAAATGGAAAATATTCTGATTCCTCCGGGAAATACCATTATTCACGTCATGCCACAGAATTACACCGTCGATTACGAA
>VFKK01000311.1 GCA_009885605.1 Cyclobacteriaceae bacterium
ATTCACAACGCTCTCAAACATGCAGATGCTACCCTAATCAAGATTCAAATTTCCAATCCTGAACCTGACCAAATTAAGCTCTCCATCAAGGATGACGGAGTCGGATTTGATCCGGAAGAAGCCGATTTGGGGAATGGGATCTTAAATCTTAAAAAGCGTGTACTGGATTTAAAAGGTAAATTCAGCTTACAATCAAGCCCAAATCAAGGAACCAGAATTGAAGTAATTTTAACGAACATTTTACATGATTAAGATCGGCATTGCAGAAGACAACCCCTATATTCTGAAGGCCATTATACAGAAAATCTCAATTCTGGAGGATATTCAGATCAAGGTAAAAGCGACTAATGGAAAAGAGCTTCTTGAAAAACTCCATAAAGATCCGAATGTAGACTTGATTTTCATGGATATCGAAATGCCTGAAATGGATGGAATCGAGGCTACTTTTCAAATCAAGCAGCGATATCCCCAGATAAAAATCATCATGCTGACGGTATTTGACGACGATGATAAAATCTTCAATTCCATCAAGGCAGGTGCTGACGGGTATTTACTCAAAGAAACCGAACTGAGCGAATTGGCGGCTGCGGTCAAAGAAACCCTGAACGGCGGGGCAGTGATGACTCCCATCATCGCATTGAAAACACTGCGACTACTCAGAAATCCGCTTCCATTTGAAACGCCTGAACAGGCCGAAGAAATCAAACTTTCGAAGCGGGAAATAGAAATCCTGGAGCAACTTAGCAAAGGCTTGAAATATCAGATAATTGCCGAAAATCTGTTTTTGTCCGGAGGAACAGTTAAAAAACATGTGGACAATATCTACTCCAAACTTCAGGTTCACAACAAGCTGGAAGCCATCCAAAAAGCAAAGGCGAATCGTCTGATTAATTAAGAAATACGCTTTTTTCAGTATTTCCAAAGGAAAAATTCCCGACTAATTTTCGTCCATATTTCCCAATTCATGAGACGATATCATTTATCCTCCCATTGTTTTCTTTGGTCTTGAATTCATGCTCTCTTTTGGAAGGCGATTCCAAGGCCGATGACACCACGACGACCGGAGTTCAATCTGTTTCGAATCTCCGGAGGTGTGCTCTTTATTAAAAATTGATTTTTCTACATGTAAATAAAGTTCAGGGGTGAAGCTTTGTGTATTTTTTTTAGCCTTCGGTTGATTCCGGAGGCTATTTTTTTCAATGTTTTATTGATTGGACATCACCTGGAAACCCATTTCGTGCAAGTGCCCAATTTAAAACTTCGCTTCTATCTAGAAATCAATCCTTTAATCTGAAAACCGGACGAAACCAATTGTACACTAGTTAAGTATCTAATAAACAGGACACAACTGGATGAAAACAACGGCATTTATTAGAAGATTTGCTGTTCAATTGGTAATACTACCGCTTACCTAAAAAGTGCATGTAAAGAGCACAAAATCTTTTTTCCTTTGTTTAATACTTTTGATCTTAAAATTCCGGAATGGACTTAATGCAATGCGGAAAATCAGAAGAAAATACTAACCAACTGTATGAAGTACCTTATTGTATTCTTGTTCTTTTTTGGCGCAAATGCGCAAAGTTTTGCTCAAAACTTTTCGATCAAAGGTAAGATCCAGGAAAATGGATCTAAGCTTGGTGTCCCCAATTCCACAATTATCCTATTGTTGGCATCCGACTCTACTCAGGTAAACGGCATGATATCTGACTTGGAGGGAAATTTTGAAATTTCCAGCGTGCGCCAGGGTGAATACCTGCTGAAAGTGCAGTATGTGGGCTATCAAAATTTTTTCAAAACCCTTCAGATAGATTCAGACATGGACCTCGGGTCAATTTTTATCCGTGAGGAAGCCACAGATCTCTCGGAGGTTGTTATCAGTGCCAGAAGGTCAACAGGCACTCAGAAAAGCGATACGACGATGTATAACGCTGACGCCTTCAAGACTATGAAAGATGCCAGCGCTCAGTCTCTGCTCGAGAAATTGCCGGGTATAAATTCTCAGGATGGCGTCCTTCAGGCCCAAGGGGAAAACATTGCCCAGATTTTGGTGGACGGAAAGCCCTTCTTTGGAGGGGACATTAAGACTGCTCTACAAAATATTCCTGCAGAAGTCATTCAGAGCATTGAGATCTTTGACCAGAAAAGTGAAAAAGCCCAACTGAGCGGATTTGACGATGGTGAAAGACTTAAAACGATCAACATCATCACCAAGCCAAATCGTAGAAAAGGACAGTTTGGAAAGACTACAGCAGGATATGGAACAGACGACCGATACATGGTCGGTGCTTCTATCAATGCTTTTGACGAAGATCAGCGTATTACATTCACCGGCCTGACCAACAATATTAACCTGCTCAATTACTCCAGCGATCCCAATGCCCAGGAAAATTCCACACCTCAGGAAGGGGTGATTAAAACCAATATTTTGGGATTGAACTATTCAGATCTTTGGGGGAAAAAAATCAAAGTCACCGGAAGCTACGTCTATACGAACCAGGAAAATATGGGTGTGGTCAATCGTTTCAGAGACTTTGTAACTACTGACGAATCCAATCAATTCTATACTGAAACCAGCACTGATGTTCGGGGCAACAATCAGCATCAGGCAAATCTCAGAATTGAATACAACATAGATGAGAAAAACCGAATCCTCTATATTCCGAGATTCTCAGCTCAATTCGAAACCGAAAATTCAGCGTTTTTTGGTGAAACCGAAAACGGGACCAACCTCATCAATCAGGTAGAAAACCTCAAAACCGGAAAGTATCAGGATTATGATTTTTTCAACCGCCTGCTTTACAGCCACAAGTTTAACAAACCTGGAAGAACCATTACCTGGAGGACTAATTTCTCCAACGGTTGGAACACAGATGAATCTGATCGGAAAGCCCGAAACACCTACTACGAAAATAACGGAGAGCGGGAGGAAATTCTCAATCAAAGAACAACCCGGGAGCGTTTGGGTAAATCATGGGAGACAGGTATTTCTTTCACCGAACCTTTGGGCAAAAAAGGTCAGATGGAACTCGAATATGAGATCGGTAATCGCGCAAATGATTCGGATAAGTTGACTTTCAACGTGGAAGGCGGAGATTTTGAATCCGGTAATCTTAGGCTTGATACAGCTTTAAGCAATACCTTCGAAAGCCAATACATCACTCAAGAACTTGAGTTTGGCTATCAATTTACGGCAGAGAAGTTTAAAATGCAGACTGAACTTCAGTATCAGGATGCCAAATTGGACAATAAGCAGCAGTTTCCTCAGCCTTTCGATCTGAAAAGAAATTTCACCAGCATTTTGCCAACCTTGAGAATGGAGTATAAGTTTTCTCCAAATACTAACATTCAGGTTGACTACGATACCTATACTGACGAGCCTCAGATCAATCAACTGCAAAATGTGATTGACAATACGAATCCGCTTCAGTTG
>VFKK01000230.1 GCA_009885605.1 Cyclobacteriaceae bacterium
TAAAATACTACACCGAAAGTGATTGGGTTCAGCTCAGGTCCTTTTCCATCCTGGAAGAGCTCGTTGAGATCGTAGCTGGTGAAGAATTTTACCCGGCCTATTCCCAGTTCTCCCCGGATACCGTATCTGAAATTTTCCAGATAAAGTCCGGTTGATTCTTTGTCTTTTTGTCTACCTGAGCCACCGATTTCTTCATAGACGTACTTGGATTGGCCACCCAGTCTATATCCGGCATAAGGACCGGCTGCGATTCGGAAGCCTTTCTTCCCTTGGTTATTCATTTTACCAAAATCCAATTCCAGCATGGTCATAGCCGTGATGTAGGAGGATGAGATTTTACTTTTGAAGCCATCTACATCTGTTCTCTGAATGAATTCAATCTGATCGTCTCCTCTTACAGCCTGATAGTCTCTGTTTTCAAACTTGAAATTGTAGAAGTGAAAGCCCATTCCGAAGTTCCAGTTAAAACCCTTTGAGATTCGCTGGGCAGCCATGAAATTCAGGCCAACCTGCCAGCTTCCCCAGCCTTTGACTGCGTAAGGATTGTCTGAGGTAGGGAATTTTCCATTGTCCAGGTAGTTATTTACTCCCAGGTCCACATTGAAATAAGTTCTGAAAGGCGGATCGGCATTTTTGCGGGTTCCGGTTTCCACTTTCACTTTGGTGTTTTCTCCGGATTCATCCACGTAGACTCGGATGCCTCCCACATTTACTTCTGTTTCGGCACCATCCTCACGAACTGATACCACGTCTTTGGTTGTCCCATTTTTGGATTGCACCTGAACAATTACCATTTCGCCTGTGTCCGGATTCTGCTCCAAATCAAGCTCTCTGATAATTTCATTAATGTTCATCAGCTTTAGTTTTTCGAAATCCTCTTTGCTATCTACTAAGATCACAACTCTTCCGGATTTCCCGAATTCTATCACTACACTATCCTTGAGGACGAGTGTTTCGGTGGAAATTGTGTTCTCTTTCAGGTTATTGGCAAAAGCCACCTGAACCAATGCCATCAGGCATACTAAAAGCAGGTATTTTTTCATTTTCTGATTCTATTAAAAGATTCGGGTTGGTTTAGATTAGGGTTTTTGATCGGCTCGCTCTTTTTTGGAAGTAAGTGTGGCGAAGAGATTATTTTTTGCATCCTGCAGGTCTGCAAAGCCATTATCCACTTTGCCAATAAATCCTTCGACAATACTGACTGTTTTTCCGAGTTCTGTGATCAGGTTTTTGTTCACATCTTCTTTCTTGATTCCATTTGAGTAAATGTTCACCCGATAGAGAGGTTCTTCTGTTGTCTTTGCCTCAGCTACTGATTGATTGAGACTTGGAGTCTCTGTCAAAGGGATGCTCACTTCAGGAGTTTCTACTTTCAGGTCCGTCTTTTCGATCGGCTTGATTTCCTCGGATGGGATTGTTTCGGTCTGAGCAATCAGGTTTTGAGGAGTGGTTTTGAAAGAAGGTGTAGTAGTTGGTTTAGTTTTCTTCTGGATTTGGGGTTTTTGAACAGGCTGAGCAATTGTCTCTTTAGCTTCTTCTTCCTGATTTTGAGCGGGAGAAGATTCAAGGATTATTTGTTCTTCGGTTCCGGACTGATTTTCCTGAACCATTTCCTGTTGAACTTCTTCGGCCATCAAGTTTTCTTCGTAGAGAATATCAGATTTTGGATAAAACAGGTAGCCCGCCATCAGCAACAAACTAATCGATGCAGCTATTGCCCACCAGATTCCTTTGTTGGATTCGGGTTTTTGAGGAAGCTGGTTTTCCAGCCTTTCCCAGGCAAGTGCGCTGGGCTTTACACTGTGCTGGTCCAGTTTTTCTTTGAAAAACTCATCCAGATTTTTAGGTGCTTTAGCCATTGATTCTTCTTTCGTTTGGTTGTTGACTGGCAATCTTTTCTTTCAAAACATTTCTTGCTCTGTTGAGCTGAGATTTGGATGTGCTCTCCGAGATTCCCAGCAGCTCGCTGATTTCACGATGAGAGTATCCTTCAATGGCAAAAAGGTTGAACACCGTGCGATAGCCAATCGGCAGGCTTTGGACCATTTCCATCAATTCCTCCACTTCAAGGTGATTGAGTTCGTAGTGATGATCGCGGTATTCTGATTCATCTTCTATGTTGATCTCCATCATCAGGTGACGGTGACTTCTCAGCGTCATGAGCGCCTGCGTGACGATGATTCGCTTCATCCATCCTTCAAAACTTCCCTTGGCTTGATACTGCGTGAGTTTTTCGAAGATTTTCATGAAGCCTTCGATCATCACATCTTCGGCATGTTCCCGATCCTTCAGGTATCGGATGCAGATGGCCAGAAATTTTCCGGAGTAGGTATCGTACAAGTGCCGCTGAGCTGACCGATCACCTTTGAGGCAACCTTGTAACAATCCTGATTCTGTAGAAAAATTGGTTCTGCTGAACATTCCTTTAAGCTTTCAAATAGGTAGATGCGAGGTTCAGAAAAATGGTTGCGTAGGTAAGTGAAAAAAAGTTAAATATTTCGTGAATGCGATTGAATACTGCGACTGAATACTAATAGACTGCTTTATAATTGATCACAATATCAAGTAAAGTCCATTCACCTTCCTTCACGGTGAGGGGCTGCACGTTTCCTTCGCCATCAAATGTATTGGCGAAAAGTCCGTCTTCCTCGACTGTGAATACCGAATACCTGCCCGGATTGAGCTTGAGGGTGTATTTTCCTGATTCATCTGTTTCGATTTCTGTGATAGGTTTGGCAGCGAGACTTTTGAAAAGCCCGTCCTCCAAACTCATATCGGAGATTTTCAGCAGGGGATAGATTCGTATGGTTCGTTTGACAGGGATTCCTTTGGGTTCCTTTGTGCTTTCTTTTCCCGAATCAGAGATCGTGGGCATGTGATTTCCCTCCAACCAAGTGACCTGACCGGTGATTCCCTGGCCTTCCGGCTGATAGGGTTTGCACTGCGTGGAAGTAAAAACTGTAGTCAAAGCGAGAAATAAAAGAAGGATCCGGTTCATAGAAGTAAGATTTAGATTCCTTCAAAGAGCAGAAATGATTCCAAATAAGTCGGAATGATGGTATTCCATCCTAATTCATCGTGGAGTTTCGCAGCCAGAGTTTGAGAGCTTTTCTCTTCTCCATGGATGACAAAGGTCATTTTTGGCTTTTCAATAAATCCTTCTGCCCATTCCATCAATTCGGCTTGATCAGCGTGAGCGGAAAGTCCCTCAACATGGTAGATTTTAGCCCGAACAGGTACCTCCTGACCATATATCCGAATGGTTGGTTCGCCTTCCAACATGCGTCTTCCGCGAGTTCCTTCTGCCTGAAAACCTGCGAAAATCACTCCGTTTCGTTCATTTGGCAAGTGACGGAAAAGATGATGGAGAACCCGACCCCCTGTTGCCATTCCACTGGCCGAAATAATGATGCCTTTTCCTTTGAAATGATTGAGTGACTTGGATTCCTCTTGTTTTTGGTAATAATGGAGCTGATCATTCTGAAAAGGGTGCTGATCTTTCTCATCCAAAATCGCCGCCAACTGGTGATCTCTGTGGAAATCCTGGTATTGTCGGGTAGCATTGATCGCCATCGGCGAATCCACGAAGATTGGCACCTTCGGAATTTTGCCTTTTTGCATCAATACAAAGAGATAATACATCAATAGCTGGGTTCTGCCCACGGCGAAAGCCGGTATTATCACAAGGCCATTCTTATCGAAAACCTCCCGAATTACTCTTCCCAATTCCTCTTCGGGCTTATTAGTGGGAGAAATCCTGTCTCCATAAGTTGATTCTATCCAAAGGATATCTGCTTTGGGTACGAGTGTGGGAGGAAACATAATCGGGTCATGATACCTGCCCAAGTCACCCGAAAATACCAGTCTCTTCTCTTGATTTTCTCCCTTAATTACGATTTTGGCAATAGCAGCGCCGAGGATATGGCCAGAGTGGTAATAGGTGACTTCGACAGATTCATGAATTTTAAATGCTTTGTCAAAAGACATCGGAACCAGCATTGGAAAAACTGCTTCCGCATCTTCCATGGTGTAGAGCGGTTGAGGATTTTCGTGCCTTGAATAGCCTTTTTTCTGTGCATATTCCGCTTCCTCTTCCTGGAGCTTGCCGGAGTCTAAGAGCAATATCTTCGCAAGTTCGGCAGTGGCTAGGGTACAATAAATTGGGCCTTTGAATCCTTGCTTTACCAATCGGGGAAGGTATCCGATATGATCCAAATGAGCGTGGGTCAAGACAATAGCCTCCATATCAATTTGAGGCATCGGAAATTTATCCCAGTTTCTCTCCCGAAGTTCTTTTCTGCCCTGAAACAAACCGCAATCTACCAGGAACTGAAAATCACCAATATCCAACAAGTAACGGGAACCAGTAACAGATCCTGCTCCTCCTAAAAATTTTACTTTAATATCCATTTTGCCATTATTTTACTCAGAAGGTACAAAAAAAGAGGCACCCAAAAGAGTGCCTCTGCAATTAGTCTTTCATAAAATATGCTTCTCTGAACTTCGCGCGGGTAAGACTATCGATCGTTTCTTTTGACAGTTTCGTCGTGTCACTTTCGATTAATTCTTCCGGTTTTTCCTTCGATTTTTCGATGGATTCATCGTTTCTACAGGTCAGACAAACTAGTCCTTGCTCGTTGAAAGTCCAGACGTTGGATTCAGAAACGTCCGAGTTTTGGTACCCATTTCTGTATAGCGTATTTCTTAAGATATCCAGAAGTGATCGCTCCATGATGAAAGGTCTTTCGTAAGGAATCTCAAGAATCAGGTTTAATTTTTGATCCCGGAACGATTCGATTGTTGAAAGATCATATCCTTCATCAAAGGTGATTATGGAGTCACTCACTACATAATTATACCCGATTTGCTTTGCACGTTCCATTGCCTCGGCTTTGGTTTTTCCCCGTGAGAAAAACTCTTCTCTCAAACTTACTGTCGAATCAGCGGTACCTTCGAGTTTTAGGTTTACCTCATTGAAGGAGGTTTCTTCACCTACCGGATTCATTCTCAGAATCAACGTTCCGGGAGTGACCGGGATGGCAGTTTCTACCTTGTGCCAGTTTTCTGATTTAAATAGTGCAACAATTCTTGGAATCTGGAATGCTGAGATGCCTACGCAGAGCAACCACAATCCCAAAGCTACAAGTGCCAATCTGCCATTCACCAGATTCTTAGCTGCTATCACGCTGAGGCCAAGGAGAATGATGATGATGCCCGGAATTATCAGCAAACTTGAAGTCGCGATTAACAGCCAGATGGGAATCATATTTGAGAATAACTCAATAGGGAAGTTGTCCATCATGATTTGGTAGTCATCGTTTGTCAGGACACCGAGGTAAACCGCAAGAGCTATAATCGGAGCGATCGTTAGGGAAAGTCCCACGAAGAAGACAATCAATCCGATAAACACCCGGATCACAGAGAATATAAATCTTCCCAATGGTCCCAATGCGCTGCCTATCCCCTCAATCACTTGTCCGATTAGACGGAAGGGTGTCAGGAGAATTTGTCTGGTTCTGGATTCAGGAATTTGAGAAGAAGGATTCAGGTTTTCCTTAATAGTTGAATCTATGTTGTCAAGCGTGATTTCTCCGCCTTTCATTTTGATTCGCTCAGTGATCGAACTAGCCACTGGAGTGATAATCCAAAGAATCAGGTAGATCAGAAATCCGGATCCTCCTGCCAAAATCAAGAGTACGAAAGCTAGCCTTGCGTACACTACTTCAATGTTGAAGTAGGCAGCAACACCACTTGCCACGCCACCAATCACTTTGTCATCAGGGTTTCTGAACAGCTTCTTGATGTTTTTGTCTTCCGGTACATCATAAGAAACAGGTAAGATCACCCATAGAACGATGTAAGCGATCGCTGCAAAGAATCCAAAACTCAGATTGAATTTGAAGTCATCAAAAGGCAAAATATCCAGGAAGCCGAAGTTGAATCTCATATTACCGCTGAATAACAACAGGATCGCGATCAGGCGAGTCCAAAGCGGATCCACCGAGAAGTAATGAGCCATTCCCGCACATACACCCCCTAGGATTTTCTTATTTTCAAGGCGAACCAATTTTTTGTACCCGCCTTTTTCAGGATCAGGAGGAGTCACGTATTTGTAGATGTCCTCTTCTTTCCCAAATGTGTCTTCCTGATCCAGATCTCCAACTTCTTCTTCCACCGAAGTGAAATCAGCGATGGTACCCATTTTTTCAATGAGTTTGTCTACGTTTTCGGCAGTGATGACCTGTTTGTTGTTCTTCAGGTTGCTTAGGAAAATCTCAGCAATTCTATTTTCGATATCGGAGATGATTTCCTGATTGTCTTTATAGGAAGAAAAGTGTCGGTTGATGGCATCCAGATACTTCCTCAGCGTATCGTAACCGTCTTCTTCGATGTGGAACAGGATTCCACTGATGTTGATGCTTATGGTCTTCTTCATTTTTTCAATTCTTTGAGGTGATTTGTAAAGTGGAATTGACTAGTGCGTTCCATGTCTCGGACAAAGTTCCCAGGAAAGTCTTTCCTTCTTCGGTGATGGAGTAATATTTCCTTGGCGGACCGGATTCGGATTCTACCCAGCGGTATTGGACCAGAGAGGCTGACTTAAGTCTGTTCAGCAGCGGGTAGAGCGTACCTTCTACTACGATCATCTGAACTTGTGTCAGTTCATCAATCAAGTCGGAAGTGTAAACCTCGCCCCTCGAAATGATGTGCAGCACGCAAAACTCCAGGAGTCCTTTGCGCATTTGAATCTGTGTGTTGGCGACATTCATGATAAGGTGATTAAGTGTCCTTTTATCGGGAAAATTACTTTTCCTATATGCCTTTCAGATGAAAAATGATACCAATCTTTTCCATGGTACCTTGTATAACCTAATTCCTTGCTATCAACAGCTATATTTTGAGTCAAAATTTTCAAAAAATGTCCTTTAAAGATGATTATGGATGATTTTAAAATTTCCGGTTAGTTGAGAGAAAAATGAAGATTGAAATCCGGGTCCCAAAAAAATTATATCATTGTTAAATTATTGAACATTTAAATGTACGATGGCGTACACTTTTCACATTATTTTTTAATTATAAACTGTGTTTTAAAAATTGGACTTAGAAATTGGTTTATTTTAGAAACGTGAATAGCAAAAGTCTTGGCCTGTTATTTTTTATTTTTCTCTCATCCTTACTTTGGATGAGAAATGCGGCACTATCTCAGACGATTGCTCCTAAGTATTCCAATGAATTTTTGAGTATCGGGGTAGGGGCAAGGGCTTTGGGAATGGGTGGAGCACAGGTTTCCGCCGTAAGGGACGTGACTGCAGCCTATTGGAATCCGGCCGCTTTGATGGGTATTCAGCATAAGTATGATGTCTCCCTGATGCATTCCGAGTATTTCGCAGGAGTTGCCCAATACGATTATTTAGGATTTTCCACTCCGATCAAATCCGAAAGTCAGGTTGCAGTTTCATTGATTCGCTTTGGCGTGGACGATATTCCCGACACCCGATTTTTATATGATGCAAATGGTGCATTGAATTACAACAACATCCAATTTTTCAACGCAGCGGATTACGCTTTGCTTCTCAGTTACGCCAGAGACCTTTCTGATCATTTCAAAGTGGGAATGAATGCTAAAATCATTCACCGAAACGTCGGGAAATTTGCACAGGCTTGGGGTTTTGGGCTGGATCTTGGTGGAATTTATATCAAAGATCGAATGACGGTCGGACTGATGGTAAGGGATATTACGACGACTTTCAATGCCTGGTCACACGATGCGGATTTGGTGAGGCAGGTTTATGCGCAGACTAATAATGAGGTTCCGATCAATTCAGTCGAAATCACGCTTCCGAGAGCAATTTCAAGTATTTCCTATGACTGGAAAATTGGCACCCAATTCAGTTTACTCACAGCCCTGGATCTTGATATGACTTTTGATGGTAATAGAAATACCGTGATCAGTACCTCTTTGCTTAGCATAGATCCCAAGTTTGGTTTGGAAGCGGGATTTCAAAATCTTGCTTTTCTCCGTGCCGGGGTCAGCAATTTTCAATACATCAAAGATTTCAAAGGAGAAAAATCCCTGAACTTTTCGCCCAGCATGGGGCTCGGAGTTTTTCTAAATGATCGATTTCAGATTGATTATGCCCTTTCTGATATTGGAAATGTGTCTGAAACTCCTTATTCTCATGTTTTTAGCGTCAAAGTAAGTTTGGAAAAATTGGATCCGGAATTCAGGAAATATAAAGGTTGGTCAAAATAAAAATGAAAAGGATATTTCTCATAGGGTTAGTTTTGATGGTGTTCGTGACTTTGGTCGCTGCGCAGCAAGCGCCTTGGTATTCCTATGATCAGATTTATTACAAGGTGCCCACTGCGAAAGACGGGATTTACCGAATTTCTGCTCAAACACTCCAGAGCTCTGGCATCAATCTCAGTACACTCGACCCACGCGCTATCCGGATGTATCATAGAGGGAAAGAGGTTGCGATTCATATTGAAGGAGAAAACGATGGGAAATTTGACTCCGGAGATTTCATCGACTTTTATGGATTGAGAAACGATGGCACTTTGGATCGATTGCTTTACACGGAGTTTTCCACTATCCCCAATCCGTATTTCAATACCCATTCGGATACAACAGCTTTTTTCTTGTCTTTTTTGCCCGGACAAACCGGAAAACGAATGGCTCAACGGGCAACTCCGGCTGCTGATTTACCTTTGGCCACCAGCTATAATTCTGAAAAATTACAGGTATTCTCGGATCAGTATTCCTTAGGACAAGGCTATGCACTGGATTTTCGACTTTCAAAATATGACTTGGGTCAGGGATGGATGAGTTCGGTAATTACCAAGGGAGCTACAAGACAAATCACTTTCAATCAACTTGGTAGTCCGCGCAATAGTGGAACAGCTCAACTTGAAATAGGGTTGGTTGGCAGGTCTTTCAATCAACATAGCACCAGAATCCTGGCCGGACCCACAGCTGCAAATCAGAGACTGGTCTCGACTGTTCCTTACTTTGGATTTAATTATCCCCAACTCAAGATCGAGCTTGCTATGACTGATTTCAATGCCGATGGAAGCATTGTGATAGGAATACAGTCAGCAGGTACCGAAACGGTGGATAATATTTCTGTTGCTTACTCAAAGATCTCTTACCAGAAAAATGTACCCAACGGTAATTTTTCCTCCGAACTTTTCATCCTTCCGCCCGGAAATCAAAGAGTTCAGCTCAATCAGACCAGCGGTACTTATGTAGCAGTGGATGTTTTTGATCCTGCAAATCCAAAAAAAGTGAACCTGCTGGCAACGGGTCAAAATCTTAGTTTTACAGCCTCAGTTCCTTCGGATTCCAGTAAGATATTGGTTCAAAGCGCCTCACAGGTGAATCAGGCAGGAGTTTTGAAACTGGTTCGATTTCGGAATTACCTCGCCCAACCGGCCGATTTAATTCTGGTGGGTCACCGTAAACTCGAAGTCCCTTCCCGGCAATTTCCAAATCCTCTCAAAGCCTATGCAGAGCACCGGGCTTCACCTTTAGGAGGAGGATTTGATACCCTGACTGTGCGGATGGAAGAACTTGTAGATCAATTTGCCTACGGAGAAAACTCGCATGTTGCACTTTATGAGTTTTTAAGAGCGTATTATCCGGTTCATAAACCTACCCATCTATTGCTTGCCGGCAGAGCTTTAGCCATGTTTTCTACCGCAAGATCCGGTGGGGTCACTTATTATTACAGAAACAATCCTTCCATTTTTCCATTTCAGGATTTGGTCCCTCCTGGTGGATACCCTTTTTCGGATAATATTTTTACCGTTGGTTTGAACCCAGCTAATCCATCCGTTCCTGCAATGGCAGTCGGAAGGATCCCTGCCAAAACCTCGCAGGAACTGGCGGGATACCTGGATAAAGCAATTGAAAAAGACGCGGTCGGTATTTCTGATTCCTGGCAGAAAGAATTAATCCACCTTAGCGGAGGGGTTACGGAATTTGAGTTGGAGCGCTTTTTCAATTTTCTGAATGGATTCAAAAATATCGCCGAAGGGCCATATTTGGGAGGAAATGTCACCACTTATCGAAAGAGATCAAACTCTACCATTGAAGTAATCGATATTGCCGGAGATCTGAATGAAGGACGATCGATGGTTACTTTTTTTGGCCATGGAGCCCCTACTGTCATAGATATTGAGATTGGATTTGTCTCTGATCCGTCTCTCAATTACCAAAATAAAGGAAAATACCCCATCATGCTTTTCAATGGTTGCGACTATGGAAGTGCATTTGGAACCGGTTATAGCCAAGGTGAAGATTGGGTGATAACACCGGAAAAAGGTGCTACTAATATCATGGCTAACACTTCGATTGGGGTGGACGTATATTTAAGAAGGTATTCGGAAGCTTTTTATTTGAAAGCATTTTCAGATAGTACCCTGATCTATCGCACTGTTGGAGAGGTTAAAAGAGAAGCAGAGGATTTTTTCATAACCCGCTACGGCACGAATGCGCTAAACGTTTCTCAAATGGAGCAAATGATCATGCTCGGAGATCCTGCGGTTAGAATTTTTCCGGCAAATAAGGCTGATTATGCAGTAAAAGAGGAAGAAGTATTTTTGCAAAGTTTTGATGAAGATCCTCTGACAGCTATTTCAGATAGTCTCAAACTGACATTCGTCCTTCGTAATATCGGTCGTGTAGATACAGATTCCATCAAATACCAAATTAGCAGAACACTTCCCGACGGCACTCAACTTACCTATCCTGAGGTGAAGATTCCTTATATCTCCAGAGTAGATACCGTTGTCTTTTCTATCCCAAACAGCACGGTCTCATCGGCCGGAGAAAACACGTTTACAATCGAAGTGAACTCAGGAAAAGATGTAGAGGAAATGACCTTTGCGAATAATGTGGTTTCTTTTGGGAAGTTGATTCAGCTGAGCGGAACTCTGAATTTAAGTCCGGTCGAATATGGAATCGCCAATAAGCGAGATTTAACTTTAGTTGCTCAGGTTCCCGGAAAAGCTTTCGAGGATCGGATTATTATTGTTCAGCTTGACACGGCAGCTAATTTCAGTTCTGCCTTCAGAAAAGAGATCCGAATCACTACCCGAGGACTTGCTGAATGGCCGGTTTCCCTGCTTTCTGCAAATGATACTGTGACTTATCATTGGAGGTCAAAGTTTCAGGAAGCTAACCCGGGAGAATCTGATGCGTGGACTAATTCAAGTTTTTCTTTTATTCCTGCCGGTCCTAATGGCTGGACCCAGCGTACTCAGGATCAACTGGGGGAAAACCAACTGACTAATCTGGAAATCAATCCTTCCGATAAAACCTGGAAATACACCGATGTGAAACTTGGTTTTGAGGTGTTTACAATTGGTTCGGCAGTGGACACACTTTCATTTCGAAATACTCAATTCTATCTGGATCAGATTCCCCAGATCATCGATAATGTCAACAATGCAAACAGCAGACTTTGTCCAAACGGATCGATCGGTTTGGTTGCATTCGAACAGAAAAGCCTGATGCCTTACCTTGCCATTCCGGTGCCCGGGTTTGATATTTTGGATTCAAGATCTTGCGGTCGGGTTCCTCAGATGATTCAAAGCATCCAAAATGCCTGGATTACCACTCCTGGTCAGACGATTCTGGTCGATTATGTGAACAATGTTCCAGTGGGAGATTATGTGGTCATTTTTTCAGTGGGTAATGTAACGTTTGATGCTTGGCCTGATATTGCAATCGAAAAGTTAAAAGAATTGGGTGCGAGTGAGGCTACTCTTCGGGCTTTGAAAAATGGGGATCCCTACATTCTTTATGGACGAAAAGGAATGAGACCGGGGGAAGCAATTGAAATAGTCGGTACTAAAAATATCGAGGTTCCTGCGAATAAGCAGACATTGACTTTTTCGGCTGATCTGGAAGGCTACATGACTTCAGGCACGATTTTAACCCCAAAAGTAGGTCCTGCCGCATCATGGGAGAGGTTTTTTCAAAATGTAAAGTCAAGAGACTGGATCAATGAAGAGGAGCGAACCTTCTTTGATATTATCGGCGTAAGGGAAAATGGAGTGGAGGAATTCTTGCTGACCAATGTATCAGAAGAGGAATTGGATTTGTCTTTTATTGATCCGTCTATCTTTCCTCAGATTCGGCTTCGGTATTCAATGGAGGATCCTGAATCCACCGCGCCTGCCCAACTCAACCGTTGGCAGGTCAATTACACCGGAGTTCCGGAAGGGGTTTTGGTTTCCAAATCAGGTCAGGAGCAGGTTAATCTTAAAGAGGGACAGACTGGTTTGCTGGAATTTCAGTTCAAAAATATTTCACAATATAACTTCCTCGATTCTATCCGCGTGGATTGGAAATTCACAAATACTACTTCGAGAAAAGTTGAAAATTTCTCCCGAAAATTCCCTGCATTGAAGGCGGGGGAATCTTTTGATTTTACGATCGAGTTTATTTCTGAAGGAAAATCCGGGTCAAATGAGTTGGAAGTTTTTGCAAATCCAAAGCTTCAAATGGAGGAGACCTTCCGAAATAACCAACTAGACATGGGGGCTTATTTCGTAGTCGAAGGGGATAATTCTACCTCGCTTCTTGATGTTAATTTTGACGGAATCTACATCATGGATGGAGATATTGTCTCGCCAACTGTGATGGTAACTGCTTTGCTCAAAAACGACCAAACCCTGCTTTATAAAAAAGATACGGTAGGGCTGGAGATCTACATCAAACAGAATTGTGAAAACTGTCAATTCAGCCGCGTCAATTTCTCCAATCCAAATTTGAGTTGGTCACCGGCTAGTGAAGATTCTGATTTCAAGGTTTCTTTTATTCCCGGCCCGCTTGAGGATGGGATTTATACACTGAGAATTGTCAATGAAGATTCTCCTCAGCCCTTCGAAATCACTTTCGAAGTCATCAATGAATCCCAGATTACCAATTTTTACCCTTATCCAAATCCTTTCAGTACAAGTGTGCGGTTTGTCTTCACCGTGACAGGCATGGAAGTTCCGGATGAAGTAAAGATTCAGATAATGACGGTGACCGGACGGGTGGTTCGGGAAATTTTGCAGAATGAACTTGGACCGATCCGAATCGGAAATAACATCACAGAATATGCTTGGGATGGTCGGGATGAGTTTGGAGATCAGCTGGCAAATGGTGTCTACATTTACCGGGTGTTGATCAGAAAGAATGGGCAATTTATGGAACACAGGCCAACCGCCGGAGACAGGGCTTTCAACAAAGGCTATGGTAAAATGTATCTTTTACGTTGATCCGGGCTTTTTCTTAATGTATTGATAGATTCCAAAAATCCCGATTATCAATAGTACAAATCCGATTGCCCATTGAGTTGGAGAGCTTAGAGTATCTTTTGCTCCAAGGAATGAATTGGCAAATACTCCGGTTCCGAAAGCGATAAACGTCCTTGGAAGCATTCCCAAAATCCCAAAAATCAGCACTTTTTTCAGGGGAATTTTCATCGAGGCAAAAAGAAAATTGGAGACAGCAAAAGGAATAATCGGGCTGATTCTTACGAAAAAAATCAAATTTATCTCTTTATATTTCCTCGCTTCCAATTCCTCTTTGAGCTGGGGATGCTTAATGAAAAGAACTTCAAGAAGGGATGCATTTGCTTTTAGACCTAAAGTGTACCCCAAGATGGTAGCCAGGGTATAGGCAATTACCAGAAAAGGCAAAGCGATCCATCCAAAAAAGAAACCTGAAGCAGGTGCAAGGAAGGTAGTGGGAAGTAAAGCCAATCCCATCATCAGGCCTGCGACACCTGTATAAATCAGAATATTCAAGGGGGAATCGAGTCGGGATCCTTCCAGAATTTCATAATTCCACAGAAAAATCAGACTTCCCAAAGGCGGTATTAGAGTAACCCAAATCCAGCCCAAGACTCCCATGGGATGTTGGTTGAAGTACCCTACAATTGTTTTGAAAATGCTACCCTTTTTTGTCATCTTTGGCCAGCCTTTTGAACCGATCACCTCATAAATCCTTGCAAGTTTAGCACGCTAAGCTTGAAATCGTTCGAAAAATCAGAAAAGGTTTCTTTTAAGTGCAAACCAACTATTCAACAAAACAACTTCTCTCATGAAATTTGGTACTAAAGCCATTCATGCCGGAGTCACTCCAGATCCATCCACAGGTGCGATCATGACTCCGATCTTTCAGACTTCTACCTATGTGCAGCGTTCTCCGGGTGATCACAAAGGCTATGAATACTCCCGAACCCACAACCCAACCCGTACAGCTCTTCAGGATAATCTGGCGGCTCTGGAAAATGGAAAACACGGGATTTGCTTTTCATCCGGACTGGGCGCGATTGATTCGGTGGTCAAACTCTTCAATCCCGGCGATGAGATCATCAGCACCAACGACTTGTATGGCGGAACGTATCGACTTTTTACGAAGGTTTTCGAGCGATACGGGATCAATTTTCATTTTGTTCCGATGGGTGAACCTGAATCTATTGTAAAACTGATCAATAAAAATACCAAGATGATCTGGGTGGAGACACCGACCAATCCGATGATGAACATCATCGACCTGGTTGCGATGGGGAAAATCTCCAAAGATCATGGATTGTTGCTGGCGGTGGATAATACTTTTGCTTCACCCTTTCTTCAAAATCCGTTGGACTTGGGAGCTGACATTGTGATGCACTCCGTAACCAAATATCTCGGAGGCCACTCGGATGTGGTGATGGGAGCTTTGATAGTCAACGATGATGAACTCGCTTCTCGTTTGGTGTTTCTTCAAAATGCTTGCGGGGCAACTCCGGGACCTCAGGATTGCTTTCTGGTTTTGAGAGGAATCAAGACCCTACATCTCCGGATGGAGCGCCATTCGCAGAATGGTAAAACCATTGCAGCCTACTTGAAAAATCACCCGAAAGTGGAAAAAGTTTACTGGCCAGGTTTTGAAGATCATCCAAATCATGAAATAGCCAAAAAGCAAATGAGAGACTTCGGAGGTATGATTTCTTTTACCTTGAAAGGCAACAGGCTGGAAGATGCTAATACCGTGATGGAAAACTTTCACCTGTTTGCATTGGCAGAATCCCTTGGTGGAGTGGAGTCTCTTTGTGGGCATCCGGCCACGATGACTCATGCGAGTATTCCAAAAGCTGAGAGAGAGAAAGTAGGTTTGGTCGATTCCCTGATTCGACTGAGTGTGGGTGTGGAGGATGCAGAAGACCTCAAAAACGATCTGGCAAACGCCCTTTCAAAAATATGATCAGACCAGAATTTTACTGAAAAGTTGATGAGCCTGTTTTTCCACTTGGGAAGACAGGCTTTTCTTTTCGTCTCTCTGTTCTTTGACCCAGTCCAGGTATTTTTTCTGAACATCTTCCTTTTCTCCTAAAAATTGGGTAAGAGACTGGAGTTCCAAATGATTGGAGTACCAAGGCTTCATGTTTTCCTTGAGCGCTGATATTTCCTCATGAATGCTTTCTACAAAAATTGGGTTGAATCCGAGATGAATGAGAAGGTTTTCGAGCATAATGACCATCCTCATTCCTTCGAAAACGTCCCGAAGTACCCGACTGTCCATCTGGGTTTTTTGATTGATATGTAGAAATTCCAATTCTTCCTGAATAATCTGATTGATGGCGGTATTGATCATCAGTGGCTTGATTCCTTTGCTTGCCTGATGGCATTTTTGCAGGAAATCATCCCAACTTTTCAGAGTGCTTCCTACGATGAGATCAAACGTTTCTATGTAAAGCGCTTTCTTGTGATTCTCCAAAAACTGCCGATAACTATTGAAAGTCAGTCCTGTTTTCAACTCCCGAACCTTAAGGCTTTTTTCGACCAGTTTGAAATGGTGAATTTTCCGAAGGTTCTTTTGAAGTTTTTTAAAAGGTGAAAAGGCATCAATTCCTACTCCTTCTTTTTCAAAATGGATTTTTGCCATCAAATCTGAATAAAGCTCCAGAAATGCCATTTTCCCTGACAATTCAATTACTTTTTTGGACTTGATTTGCTTGCCCAAAGCCAGAAACAGCTCCTTCGCTTCGCGATGTTGCTGCTCAAAAATCTGGAAGACAGGAGAAACTTTGACCTGCATGGTTTAGGATATTCTCACCAGGGTGGCACCATAGCCCCACTGGTCTTTTTGGGTATCCTGAAAGTACTTAATATTTCCCAATTGGCTCAAGCGCTTATGTATTTCTTTTCGCAAAACTCCATTTCCAACCCCGTGAATAAAAGTGATTTCGTCCATTCCGGAGGCGATCGCCTGATTCAGATTTTTCTCAAAAACGTCCAACTGGGTTCTGAGCATTTCAGAATTACTCATTCCCTTCGATTCTTTGACAAGTTGCTCGATGTGTAAATCAATTGATTTAGCAGGCTTCTTGACAGGCAATACCTCCGGCTGCGCTGACGATCCGTTCAAATCTGCATTAAGTGCCCGAATGTCCAGTTCTTTGGTTGTCTGTTCAAAAGCAAAAAGATATGCCGTTTTCCCAAGTCGCGGAGCTTTGCTAAGATGCTTGAAAAACTGTGTTGGCTTCATTTTCAACTGGCGCTCAAAGGCGGGAATTGCTTTCTCCAGCTTGTTTTGAATCGGAATAAAACGGAATAAAAACGCAGGCCATTCATCCATTTCCTTCAGCAGGCGGTCGTCAAATTTTTTGGCTTCTCCTGAATTCAAAGTGCCTCCCAGAAGGGTGCGATGGTTATTTCCAAACACCTCCGAAACGGATGCTACATAGGCTTGCTGACTGTCGTTGATCAGGTAAAGGCTGAGATTCTGATCATTGATCGGAACGAAGGCCAGGTAAAGCCCTTGGTCTTTTGGACCCGAAATAGGAGTTGGGGTTTCAACTTGAATATCAGAAGATAGCTTGTCTCCAAAGTGTTGCTTTTCGGTTTCGTTGATGATCACTACTTCCGATTTCATGGCAGGAATCACAAACCCATCCTCGACTTCAATTTCAATTCTCCCACTGGAGGATATCTTTTTGATAATCCCTTGTTCTTTTCCGTGGAGAAGTCTTACTCGGTCACCGATGTTCATTGGTTTAGTGCTTGTTTGTATGTGTCCAGGGCTCGCACTCTGGCAAATTTATGATCCACGATCGGTTTTGGATATTGATTCGTTCCAA
>VFKK01000034.1 GCA_009885605.1 Cyclobacteriaceae bacterium
AGAAATCTCCAATCGCTCACTTTCGATATAGGGAGCTATTCGCTCTCCTTTTGCCAGGGCTTCGGCTTCTTTTTCGGCAGCCTTTTTCTCTTCCTCGGTATCAAAGTTTTTTAACGCAAAGCCCTCTTTGTTTGCAAACAAATTGATGGCGTTGTCAAAAGCGATAAGCTTTCCTCCGGCACGAACCCATTCCGCCAGTTTTTTCTGAATTGCCTCATTCACCCCTCCTCCAAAAGTAGCAGGCATGATAAGAACGGTGTATTTGCTTAGGTCTAATCTTCCCAAATCCGCAAGATCCAGATTGGAAAGAGGATAGTTAAGATCCTTTTCGAAAAAGTGCCAGATCTCCCCATAGCTTAGGGAACTCGTACCCGCTCCTCCGACAAGGGCAACTTTCGGCGCCGTGATAACTCGGATATTTGGGGAACCAAAATCTTTGCCCTTATCCACATAGCCACTTTGGGTAGTCTGAAGTGTGATGCCATGCTTGTTTGCAGCCGCAGTTACTTTTTCATCAAAATTGGAGACATACTCATTGCCTCCTTTGGTGATGATCAGGCTACCGGCAGAGAATTTTTTACCCTCTATCTCGAAAGAAAACTCAGGGTATTTCACCCTGATTCCTGCTTTCAATAACTCGGAAAGGAAAGCTGCGTCACGCGTGCCTTGCCAAGCTGATACGTAAGCAACAGGAGTTTTTCCTGCTTGGTTTGAAGTAAAAGTTGGCTTTGAATAGACTCCTGAGGCATCGTGCCTGCCTTCCAGGGCGTAAGCTTTTATTCCGTAAGCGTAGGGCAAAGCCCAACTCGTGATATCATAAGTGATGCTGTCATTCAAAGTAGGATGAGGTTCGAAAAGCACCTGAGTCAGGACAGATTTTGGCTGATACGCATTGATCACAATGTCCTGATCTGTAGTGGAAAAGGAAACATTCGTCCCCGATTGATATTCAAAACCCTTTAATCCCGAGCGTACGTCTGCCCTTCCGTATTTGATTCCGTTTTTATCAAGCAAGTCCAGCAATTTTGCTACCTGCGCAGGGTTGCTGTCACCTTTGATTACAAAGCTTTTGTACTTGCCCTTAGGTTTGGAGGTGTTGTTTTTGAAATAAGTTGAAAACTCTTCCAACAAGCGTTGTGAGTTTTGGCTGGTCACTTCTGCGGCTGACATCGCTGCGGTGTAATGTCCGGCAATTCGATAGCTCAGCGTGACCGTATCTCCTACGGAATTGTATCCGCCCCGTCCGGCTCTTCCTCCTCCACCCTGCTCGATGGTCATCCCGATCGCTCCGTTGTACATCGGATAGGTGTCGCCATAGGATGGATAAAGCAGATCAAATCGCTCCTTGGTGAAGTAAAATCTTCCAGCCTCGTCAAAGTATTTTGCAGTATTTCTTCCGAAAATATCCTGGAATTCGTGCTGAAATGGTGTCAGCTGCTCATGCAATGGCTCTGCTGCCGGCGCCATGTAAAATGGCTGATCGATTCCCTGCTCATGAAAATCCAGGTGAAGCTGAGGCATCCACTTCTGATAGACTTTCAATCTTGCCTGAGATTCGACCTGAACTTGCCAAGCCCAATCACGATTCAAATCGAAAAGATAATGGTTGGCACGACCTCCCGGCCATGGCTCATTGTGCTCCACGGACTGCATATCCGGTTGAAGTGTGGTGTTCATTTTCTGGTTGTACCAGTTGGA
Source organism: Cyclobacteriaceae bacterium (assembly GCA_009885605.1). Lineage (GTDB taxonomy): Bacteria > Bacteroidota > Bacteroidia > Cytophagales > Cyclobacteriaceae > Algoriphagus. Next base: position 1,699 of record VFKK01000034.1, read on the forward strand.
ATAACGATCACGGCCGTCAGGATTGATGCAGGGATCTAGGATGATCACCTGATTTTTCAGCCATTCCTGAGATTTTGCATTGGCAGGATTTGCCAGGGTGTAGAAGGATGAAATCGCCGCTTCCATTCCCACAGATTCATTTCCGTGGACGTTGAAAGACATCCAATTGATCGGAACGGAGGTTGAAGGAGTGCCTTCCATCATTCCCGCACGCTTTAGATTGTCCTCCCTGATTTGCTCGATTTTGGCTATGTTTTCCGGGCTTGCGAGGATGGCAATGATCAGCGGACGCTTTTCGTTGGTTTCCCCGTATTGAATCAGTTTCACATTCGGATTTTGGGAAGCCACATATTCGAAGTAGTCGACCATCCGATGATGTGGAGTGAATCTGTCACCGGGCTTATATCCCAGAAACTGCTCCGGGGTTTGGATCTGAGCCCAAGCCGTCAAAGTGACAGAAAGTGTTAAAAGTGTAAGCAGGAAGTACTTTTGCATATTGAATTTTTTGTACAGGGCGGGAAGTTAACGGGTTTTGGTTTTTGGAGAAGTACCAATCAGAAAAAAGTGGGAAGATCAAATAGAGATTTTTTTTTGGGAAGAAGGTTAATCAAAAAAACAGATCGATATTGTTTCCTTCCTCGTAAGTTTTACCATTAAAATCGTAAATCTGATTTACGATTTTAATGGTAAACGGTAGAAAAAATTTTCTCCTTAACTCAGGAATATCCTTCCATTTTTTCTGCTGTGGGCCTTTTACTGCCAAAAAGAGAAAATACCTTTCTCGACAAATCCTGAATTGGAGAAATAAACTTTTGCCCTTGATTTGCAGAATCAACCTGGGATTTCCCTTTTCTTAAAAAGGAAAGGGGTCTGAGGGAGTTTTTGAAATTTTGATTTCAGCATCGGCTGCAATCAAAAAAATCCGAGGTTCTCGGGTCTTTTTCCGTAGGACCAAGGGGATTCGAACTCTTTTTATTCATATACACAAAAATTGCCTTAAAGAGCTTGTATTTAGGTATTTTAAGGCATTAATTTCTGTTATGAATAAATATGAGCAAACATAACTTAAATAAATATGCACCCCAATTTGCTTAGCGTTTACTGACCTTTCGGAACTCACAGATGATGACTAGAATCTATTGCCCAAATCGTAGATCCCGAAAGAGTTTCATGCTGCATTGAACTCCTGGGAGATAGGGGAAAGAGTAATAATGGGTGAAGGTGTTAACCAGGTTATCAGCAGGAAGACCAAGTTTAGATTGAAGGAACAATAGAAAGCACTTCAATCCCTTGCGGTAATAGCCGGGATGATACCTAAGAACGCACCGGAACCGGTCGCCCCAGTCCAACAGATCACGATTTACAATCAAATCAACAAATATATTGAGGAGAGATAGTCAAGAAATGCCGATTTAATTATCTCACTAAAAAAAGGTAAACTAAAATTTTTTCACGATTTGATTAATGACCACTTCTAAAAATCACTAACTCTTCTATTCCATTTAGAGCCAAATCTGGGTTTTTGGAAAATTCGATCTATTGAGTACACGAGCAGACGAAGAATTTCTCAATTACCAACTCTGAAAAACCTGTCAAAACACCACATTGATATATGATCGGACAAGAGTAGAACGATTAAAGCAGGGTATTGAGAGAGTACATCAACTACCATTGCAAATCAGAACTTGGGAAAACTACAGATTCAAAAATACATCCAAGGGCAACCGTTTGAGCCAGCCCCAAGAGGATAGGAACCTATTACCCCTAAAGATGACTGACTCGGTGGCGAAGGGGCCAAATCGAAAATTCTAATTTTTCTGTTCTTTTAAGATTTAGTCGGACGGCAGTAATAATTATTCATAACAATCTGCCTATTAGGGTTTTGAAATTAAAAAAACTTTTTTTAATTTTCACTAAGATCAAGTTTTTGAATAATTGATTTTCGAATTTTTTATTAAAATTTTGTATACTAAAATCATAAAATCATGAAACATTATTTTCTAGGCGGAATAGAAGTACGCCAATTAAACACATTAAGTATTTTGTTGATTTCCCTTCTTCTAATCGCATGTACCACCGAGGAAATTCCGAGAGAAGATATGGAAGAGCTTGCCATTGAGATTCCTTTAGTTTGGGAATCTAATGGTTCTACTTCACCAAATAATAGAGTGGAGATAAATGTGGTTCCTTTTAATGTAGTTGCTCCGGTAGCCTATTGCGCGGGTGAGAATATTCGGCTTTATGGAACCATTGAAAACAAAGTTAATAGAATTGTAGACGGAAATGGAGTAGTGCATTTATCCCGACATTGGACCATCAAAGGTTTAGCTGGAGAAGGATGGAACGGAGCTCCTACTGGTACTAATTATGACATTGTGGGTGGGGCCGAAATGTTTGTGATTATAAATCCAGGTCCATTTCCATCTACTCCAGCGAACAGCGGTAAATTATTCATTCACCATGGAACATTAGTATTGGTAAATACTGACACTGGTGAAAGATTAGTACTCAAGCACGTGATAAATAAAAATCCCGGGACAGGGGAAGTTACCAGCATGTGGCTATGTATGGGTAAATAATCAAACAAAATTCAAAACTTATCTGACCCGTTCTAAAATAGATTGATAGGTTTAAGATAGTAAAATTAGCCGAGGAAGATTTTCTTCCTCGGTTTTTTGATGGATTTCATTTGGGGTTTTCATATTGAGACTTAGGTGAGGTCTTTCATGGTTGAAAATTTAGATGGATTCTCTAATTAAGCATTCTAATTCTTTTCCTGTGTTACAGGTTTCAATCAAGAATTCTTGTTTTAAAATTCCATTGATTCGCTCTGCCAGCGCATTTTGATAGCAATCATAGCCATCAGTCATCGATGGCTTTATTTGGCCGGAGGTTAATTTTTCTTGATATAATGCAGAACAATACTGGAGTCCCCGATCAGAGTGATGGATAAGCGGCCAGGTTGTTTTTCTGTTTTTCATAGCCATCTGAAGTGCCTTGACCACATTTTCTGCTCTCATATCATTACTGAGCTGATACCTCATAATTTTTCGGGTGAAAGCATCGGTGACCAAGCTCAGGTAGTGCGTACGCTCTTTGCTTCTCACATAAGTGATATCACAAACGAAGACTTCCTCCATTCTTGAAAGCAATAGATCCCTGAGTAAATTTGGATGCTTTTTCAGCCAATGCTTGGAATGAGTTGTCTTAATATAGCTTTATAATGGCCTAATCAGTATTTTTTCTTCTCTGAGATAGTCGAAAAGGGCATATCTATCCAACTTCACTCCAAGTCGTTCAAACTGATCAGCTAAGAAATGATACAGCTTTCTGGTTTCCAAACGGGGCATTCTCATCCGCTTCGCTACAATCAAGGGCCTTATCTTAGAGAGCTCTTCCTGTCGCTGTATTGCCCATTGTTTGCCTTGGTACAAGGCCTGGCGACTAATCCCAAACACCCTACATGACCCGGAGATAATTATTTGTCTCTCTTGGTTGAGGCGCCAGACGGTTTAAGAGAAAACTTTTTTCGAATGCCTGTGCCATACTGTTGATCGGAGATGTCAATCATTTTGTTAAGAATCAGATTCTTTAACCGTTCATCTTCCAGCTCTCGCTCCAATCGTTTGATCTTCTGAGCCGGAGTTTCTTCAGATTTTGAGGGACTCATAGCATGGTGGTTTGGTCTAGACCAATCTAAACTACCATGTTTTCGCAACCAGACCAAGACCGTTGATCTTCCTTGAATGCCATAGATCCGCTGGGCTTGTTTGTAGGTCATCTCGCCCTTTTCTATTCTGGAAACCAAAGTCAATTTAAAGCCCAGGTTGTAATCCCGATGCGAACGTTTTTCCCCATTAGTATCTGGGGTGAGTTCTTTTTCCATAATAAGTCGATTAGGTGTCAACTTATTTCAGGACGTGACACTTTGGATACCTGGATTAATGATTGTCAACTTCTTGTAAACAAATAATCAACACCCCAATTTGCACCGATCTATAAAATAAAAAACCTAACTTACAATATTTCAGTGAGTTAGGTTTAATTTTCCGTGGGACCTAAGGGATTCGAACCCATGACCTCTGCTCTGTCAAAGCAGCGCTCTAAACCAACTGAGCTAAGATCCCATTTACCTATTTTAGACTAGATCTAAACCTCCCGATAGCCATCGCGGATGAGCTAAGATCCCAAAATCTTTTTCGAATATAGAAAACCTTCGAGGTTTTGAAAACCTTAACCGTTTACACAAAACTCTCCCTCAGATACTTCGCAGTATAATTATCCTTTTCCCGCATCATATCCTCCGGTGTTCCGGCAAAAGTCAGGTATCCGCCTTTATGTCCTCCCTCGGGACCCAGATCAATCACCCAATCGGCTGACTTGATC
>VFKK01000282.1 GCA_009885605.1 Cyclobacteriaceae bacterium
CATGTGTCTATAATTGATTATTAATGGCCACACCTGACTGCCGTCAGGCATGTGGAATCTCGCATACCTGATGATCATCCTTCTGTGTGTCGCTTGAGTCCTACTTGATTTCATAATCCCATTTTCAATAATAAATCAAACTCTTCTTTTCCTACCGGCAGGACAGAAAGTCTCGATTGCTTCAGCATTGGAAGATCCGAAAGTCGATCCTCACTTTTAATCATTTCCAACGTCACGGGGGATTTTAAAGGTCTCTTTGCTGTCAGTTTAACCGCAATCCATGAAGCATCTTTTGGATCGGGGAATGCTTCTTCAGAAACTTCGGCGATCCCAACCACAGCTTTATCTTTCCCACTGTGGTAAAACAAAACAGCATCACCCAACTGCATGTCCCGTAAGGAATTTCTCGCCTGATAATTTCGCACCCCATCCCAGACATCTTCTTGTTTTGCTGCGAAATCATCCCAAGAATAGGATGCCGGTTCCGATTTAACCATCCAATAGTTCATTATCCGTTATTTGGGTTTAAAATTTTAAGTTAAGTCTTAGACATTTAACTTGAAACAATATTTGGAGACATTTGTCTCAGTTGTTAACGCAAATACAAAGATTTTGGATCATAAGACAATTCTCAAGAAACTCAAGTTGAGTATTCAGCTCATGGAACTCCATGAGGAAAATCCATTTAAAATAAGAGGATATCAGGGAGCTCTCAATTCAATTGATCGCGGAGATCAGGATCTGATGAGCATCAGTGAAGAAGAACTGGCTAAAATCCCCGGAGTGGGAAAAAGTGTATTGGACGCCATTCAGGACTTAAAAAGCTCCGAATCCTTTCCACTTTTAGATCAATTAATAGAAAAAACTCCGGCTGGAATTTTGGAGATTCTTCAGATTAAAGGACTGGGGCCTAAAAAAGTTAAGACGCTTTGGGAGGAATTGGGCATCACCTCCACACACGAATTGATGGAAGCTTGCCAATCCGGAAAAGTGGCCAAAATCAAAGGTTTCGGTGAAAAAACCCAGGAGACAATTATTCAAAATCTGGAATTCAAAGCTTCCAATACCGGGAAATGGCTTTACGCAGATATTGAAGAAGTGATCGAAAACCTGACTGAAGAGCTTAAATTAATTTCGCCCGGATCCGAAATTTCTATTGTTGGAGATTTTGCCAGAAAAATAGAAATCATCTCCGAAGCAGAATGGCTGATTGGCCTAGCTTCTCTTTTTGGAGGAAAAGAAAAATTGAAAACCTGGACAAGAATTGAATGGGACCTTTCTCAATCCGGCCCATTTTCCTGGAGAGGAAAGGTCAAAGATCTTGATTTGAATGTTCAGGTTCATTTCTGCGCAAAACCAGATTTCATCCAAAATAAACTAGCCTTGTCTGCCTCAAAAGCTCATTTGGCTTTGGTGGTTGACGAAAAAGAATCCATCGCGGAAAAACTTAAAAAGAAGGATTACAAGACCGAAGAAGAGTTTTTTGCAAAAAATGGCTTGCAATTTATTCCTGTCGAAATGCGGGAAGGTTTCGACGAAGTCGCTCTTGCCAAAGAAAATAAAATCCCTGTTTTGCTGGAAGAAAAAGATTTACGAGGAATCCTGCACAATCACTCAACTTACAGCGATGGAAAGCATACGTTGAGACAAATGGCCGAATACTGCAAGGATTTGAGCTACGATTATCTGGGAATCTCAGATCACAGCCGCTCGGCTTTTTACGCGGGGGGACTGGAAATCGAGCGCATAGAAAAGCAGCAAAAAGAAATCGATCAATTGAATAAGGAATTGGCTCCGTTCCGAATTTTCAAAGGAATAGAAAGTGATATCCTAAGTGACGGCAGTTTGGATTACCCTGAGAATGTCCTGGTAAGCTTTGATTTTATTGTTGCTTCGGTTCACTCAATTCTCAATATGGACATCAAGCGAGCAACGGAGCGACTACTTCGAGCGATTGAAAATCCATATACGACCATTTTGGGTCACCCGACAGGCAGGCTTTTACTTCGAAGAGAAGGCTATCCGATCGATCATAAGACCATCATTGATGCCTGCGCAAAAAATAAGGTCGTGATCGAAATAAACGCAAATCCATGGAGACTAGACCTTGACTGGAGATGGGTTCGCTATGCGATGGAGCAAGGGGTGAAACTATCCATCAATCCAGATGCGCATGAAATGGATGGATATGCAGACATGAAATACGGTGTTTTGGTCGGAAGAAAAGGAGGATTGACCAAAGAAATGACATTAAATTCCCTGTCAGGGGAAGATATAGCTGCTTACTTTGCGCAGAGAAAAGCAATAATCGGAAAGTAGAGACTGAAAATTAATACGTTTCCTTTTCCCCTTCTTCATGTCTCAATCAATTCCTAATTTTACATTCTTAAATTTTCAATTACATGAAATGGACCGACCAACCCGAAGGAGTTTTGCTCCAAAGATCATTTCTCTTCGGAATCACCGGAGTCGTCTTGGGTGCACTTTCACTTATGAATACGAATTTCCTGTTGGTTCAAGCCCCGATGGGACTGTTGAACGGAGTTAGCTTGTTACTTCAATTCCTGGGATTGAGTCTCGCTGTATTGGTATTGCGAAGAAAAAAAATGACCGCCGAAGACAAGTTAAAAGCTCAAAAAATGGTTTTGATTCTTGGAGTGGCTTTGTTGTTTTTTATTCTTTCGCTTTAAAGGAAATAAGATTGAAATTCAGGAGAGATACAATCCGCAAGCGGATTGAAATACTTCTAATACCCGATTTAAACAGAAAAACCCCGAGCTCATCACCCGGGGTTTTCTGTTTTTATGAATTTGAAATTAATCAGCTTTCTCTTTTTTCTTGACCGAGATAGTTAACTCGGTACCTTCTCCCAAGTAATCTGCCGTAATCACATCTCCTTCAGAAAGATCACCTTTCAGGATTTCCTCAGCGATTGCATCTTCCAGATATTTCTGAATTGCCCGGTTCAAAGGACGGGCACCGTATTGCTGGTCGTATCCCTTTTCCGCAAGGAATTCTTTTGCTTTCTCTGTCAACTCAATTTGATACCCCAAATCCGTGATTCTGTGGAAGAGTTTCTTCAAACTGATATCTATAATCTTGAAAATATGATCTCTGGTAAGAGAATTGAAAACTACGACATCATCCAAACGATTCAGGAATTCAGGACTGAACGCCTTCTTCAATGCTGATTGAATGGTAGATTTCATCACCTCATCCTGATTGTCTTGCTTTGCTTTGCTTGAGAAACCAATTCCTGCTCCGAAATCCTTCAAGTCACGAACTCCAATATTGGAAGTCATGATGATGATCGTATTTCTAAAATCGACTCTTCTTCCCAATCCATCTGTCAAAATTCCATCATCCAAAACCTGAAGGAGGATATTGAATACATCCGGGTGAGCCTTTTCGATCTCATCCAGTAAGATCACAGAATATGGCTTTCTTCTGATTTTCTCAGTCAGCTGTCCGCCTTCCTCATAACCTACATAGCCCGGAGGCGCTCCTACCAGTCTGGAAACGGAGAATTTCTCCATGTATTCAGACATATCAATTCTTACAAGAGCGTCATCTTTATCGAATAGATAAGAAGCCAGCATTTTGGCAAGTTCAGTCTTTCCAACACCTGTAGGTCCGAGGAAAATAAAGGAGCCAATTGGCTTTTTCGGGTCTTTCAAACCAACTCTGGTTCTCTGAATGGCCTTTGTAAGTTTCTTAATCGCCTCTTCTTGTCCAACCACTTTTCCGCTCAACTCTTCCATCATGTTCAGAAGCTTTGCTCCTTCATTCTGGGCGATTCGTTTGGCAGGAATTCCGGTCATCATTCCAATTACTTCAGCGACATTCTCCTCCTCAACAGTAAACCTCTTGGACTTACTGTCTTCTTCCCATCTGATTTTGGCAGTTTCGAGCTGCTCCAGAAGTTTTTTCTCCTTATCTCTCAGTTGAGCAGCTTCTTCATACTTCTGAGATTTCACCACTCTGTTTTTCTCAGTTTTGATGTTTTCTACTTCAGCTTCCAGTTTCAGGATATCTTCAGGAACGTGAATGTTATTGATGTGAACACGGGCCCCTGCTTCATCCAAGACATCAATTGCTTTATCCGGAAGGAAACGATCTGAAATGTATCTATCAGAAAGCTTCACACAAGCTTCAATAGCAGCATCTGTGTAGATTACATTGTGGTGATCTTCGTATTTATCCTTAATGTTTTGCAAAATCTGAATGGTTTCCTCAGGGGAAGTGGCATCCACCATTACCATTTGGAATCTTCTGGCTAACGCTCCATCTTTTTCAATGTATTGTCTGTATTCGTCAAGGGTTGTGGCGCCGATACACTGGATTTCTCCACGGGACAACGCTGGCTTGAACATGTTGGAAGCATCCAAAGAACCGCTTGCACCGCCGGCACCTACGATTGTGTGGAGCTCATCAATAAACAAAATCACATTTGGAGACTTTTCAAGCTCGTTCATAACGGCCTTCATTCTCTCTTCAAACTGACCTCTGTATTTTGTACCGGCAACCAAAGAAGCAAGATCCAGTGTTACCACCCGCTTGTTGAAAAGCACTCGGGATACTTTTTTCTGGACAATTCTCAGAGCCAAACCTTCAGCAATGGCGGTTTTACCCACTCCAGGCTCACCGATCAAGATGGGATTGTTCTTCTTTCTTCTGGAAAGAATCTGAGCTACTCGCTCAATTTCTTTATCACGACCGATGATTGGATCAAGTTTATCATCTTCCGCCATTTTGGTAAGATCGCGGCCGAAATTATCCAAAACAGGAGTTCGGGATTTTTCCGCTCCTGGCTTTGCAGCAGCACCGCCTCCTGAAGAACCAAAAAGCTTAGATCCATCATCGTCTCCATCTTCCGCCTCAGCTTTTGCACGAGGAGCTGGCGAATCAGATGACATTTCAAGCATTTCTTTTACGGAATCATAGTTAACCTCAAACTTATTTAGAATTTGGGTTGCGATATTGTCTTCGTCTCTCAATATAGAAAGCAACAAATGCTCTGTTCCAATCAATTGACTTTTAAAGATTTTAGCTTCCAGATAAGTAATTTTCAACACTTTCTCTGACTGTCTGGTCAAAGGTATGTTGGCCATATTTTTCACATTATGGTTTGCAGTGCCTTTCACAGCCCGCTCAATTGCGCTGCGCAACTCGTCGAGAGGCACACCCAATTTTTTAAGAATGGAAACAGCTACACCCTCGCCCTCACGAATCATCCCCAGTAAGAGGTGCTCTGTGCCAATGTAATCATGTCCCAGACGAAGAGCCTCTTCGCGACTGAGAGAGATCACCTCTTTGACTCTGTTCGAAAATTTTGCTTCCATTTTATTCTTTCTGATAGTTTAATAATCCTGTATGTATGTTACCGAATTTGTTTTAAAAACACAATCCCTTTAGTGATTGTTCATTGTTTTTTTTACAGACTTTAAGATTATGTTTTTCGCCGCAGGTCCTTCGCAGAATAACAAATCGACAACACTAAGATCAGGCTCAAAGTCTAAGCCAAAAAGTTGCCCGTAAACTACCGGATTGTAGTAGTTTCTGTTTAAAAAACTGGCCTTGGGTATTATTTGAGCCCTTATATCCATCACTTCAGTTAAGTCAAGACTGCTTTTACTCTTGACAAGTTTGACAGGGGACTGTAGGAGCTTAAGACAGATTGTCAGCATCTCCCAATTTAAATCCCAAAGTGTCTCCGGCTTCCGGGAAATGACGCTTTCGAAATACGGGAAAAAATATTCGAAAAACGGGGCTTTCCCATAAGCACTTTGAATTCCTCGGAGATGGATTGCCTGCCATTTCTGGCTGTAATCAATCAAGACTTCCTCCATTGGAATTTTTGGCCTTCTTCCCTGAACGGGAACGCTTAATGTTTCCACCTTATTTGCAAGACGGATCTGAGTGCGGTTCAGGAATGATTGCCTTTGATAAAGATCCTCCGGAAAAACCAACAACTCATCCGCTCCGGATATTGCTGTGAAAAATTCCAGATTGGGCAGATAATGCAGGTCAACTGCGACTCTTTTCATGGGAAAAAGTTATTGGGGATTGGGTAATTGGGATTAGTGATTAGTGATCAGTCGCAGGGGTCAGTCGCAATTTTCGGTTGTTGGTTGGCAGTTGTTGGTTGTTTATTGTGAATACCTAAAAAACGTTGACCGGTTTACCTTACTGTTAAACATTTATTTTGGTCATATTCCAGCGTGATATTTGATCCTGAGGATGTTTTCCCGGATTCAATATACATGTTTTCAATGGTTAACGGGCTAACTCTATTGAGGGCTTTATGAGGCTTTATTTCGTTATAGAGTTGGACCGAACGGTCAACCTCTTTAATCAATTATCCGCTTCTCAAACCTCTATTTAGTATTGCAGTCAAAGTCGCGGATAATCATAAAAGTTTAACTTGACCCAAAATCCTTAACCTTTTAAAATGAAATCAATCCCGATCCTCCTTTTTCTAGCCTTTACAATTGCCTGCTCTTCTCCAAAGACTGAGGAAGTGGAAACGCAGAAGCTTTCCGGAAATCCGATTTTCGAAGGCTGGTATGCCGATCCGGAGGGAATCGTGTTTGGCGAAGAATACTGGATCTACCCAACATTTTCTGCAGGCTTTACGGATCAGCTTCACTTTGATGCATTTTCATCCACCGATCTCGTGAACTGGAAAAAGCATGAACGAATCCTCGATACGGCTTCCATCAAATGGGCGAGACAGGCGATGTGGGCACCTGCTGCCATCGAAAAAGACGGGAAATACTTCCTGTTCTTCTCTGCAAATGATGTTCAGCGGCCAAGTCGTCCGGGATGGGATCCTGACAATGACATCAACCATTTCGGAGGAATCGGTATCGCAATTGCGGATTCTCCCGGAGGGCCTTTCAAAGATTACCTTGGAAAGCCACTGATCGGGGATTTTTACAATGACGCACAACCGATTGATCAGTTTGTGTTCAAAGACACGGATGGCACGCATTACTTTCTCTATGGAGGATGGAGCCATTGCAATATCGGAAAACTGAATGCTGATTTTACAGGATTTGAACCTTGGGAAGACGGGGAACTTTTCCATGAAATCACTCCTGAAGGATATGTAGAGGGACCTTTTATGTTTCTTCGAAATGGCATTTATTACCTCATGTGGTCGGAAGGTGGCTGGACCAACGATACCTATAAAGTGGCCTATGCGATGGCCGAAAAACCTACGGGGCCCTATAATCGGATCGGAACAATACTGGAATCAGATACGACAATTGCCACTGGTGCGGGCCATAATTCTGTGATTCAAAAGCCGGGTTCGGACGATTGGTATTTAGTGTATCACCGAAGACCGATCCCAAATGAAGGTCGGGATCACCGGGTAACTTGCATCGATGCGATGGAATTCAACGAAGATGGGACGATCAAACCGATCAAAATGACTTTTGAAGGAGTGGCAGGAAATCCGATACGGAAGTAAGAGGTTAAAAAAACCAACCCCTCCGGGAATTCAGTTTTCCGGAGATGTTTTTTTATTAACCAATCCAGATAGCGTAATTTCTTTCATTTCCCCGCCCAAATCCCCTATTTTGCAACCTGAATCGAAATCGGAGATTTAACGTACCTGGTACTTTGTACTTCGTACTTCGTACATCCTATGAAAA
>VFKK01000115.1 GCA_009885605.1 Cyclobacteriaceae bacterium
AAAGCCACGCGGCCTTGTTCGATGGTCACGCCCGTGGCAATGTCTTCCGCCAGCAGCAATGCTCCATCCATATCGACATAATCGAGTAGTGGCAACAGTTGGGCGATGGCCGAAATGCCCACACTCGATTCGGTCATGCAACCGACCATCGTTTTCATACCCAGGGATTTGGCTTCGTAAAGCATCCTAAGCCCCGGCGTGATTCCTCCTGCTTTGACAAGTTTTACATTAATCCCATGGAAAAGCCCGTGACATTTTTTAACGTCGGATTCTACGATGCAACTTTCGTCGGCCATTACCGGAAGTTTGCTGTACTTGAAAACCTCCTTCATTCCTTCCAGATCATCTTTTCCCAGCGGCTGCTCCATAAATTCCACGCCCAGTCTGGCAAGTTCCTCTGCGTTTTGGATGGCCTGCTCTGCTGTCCAGGCGCAATTGGCATCGATTCGGAAAATCGAATCTGTATGCTTTCTAAGCTCACGAACAATCTCCAAATCATGGGCCGTCCCAAGTTTGATCTTGTAAATTGGCCAGGAGACTTCCTTCATTTTGGAGACCATTTTCTCCATTGTATCAATCCCGATCGTAAAGTTGGTTGTGGGAATGGTTGCCGGATTGAGTCCCAAATATTCGTAGAGCTTTTGACTTTTCTTTTTTGTAAAAATGTCCCAGGCCGCAAGATCGAGCGCGCATTGAGCAAATGGATTGTCTTTGAAAATATCTTTCCCGAGTTCCCAAAGATGCTCCGGAGTTTCCCACTCACCCTTTTTCACCACAGGTCTGAATTTCTCCAGACATTCCGTCATATTCTCAATATCGATTCCGTAAAATGGGTTGGTCGTGGATTCTCCCAATCCATAGAATCCATCCTCTTCAAGTTTCACGATAAGCGTGTCCTGAATATCACGGCTTTGATGGGCGATCGTAAAAGTGTGTTTGAGAGGGAGATCCTTGACGATGATGGAAAGCTTCATGGGATAATTTTCAATTTGGGCCAAAAGTAAAGGGAATTTATTAGCCAAGATGGCTAGTTTTACCAATAAATTACCCAAAATCGAAAAATACATGAAAGTTCAATCCGGCATCTTTTTGAGGATGTTTTTGCTCTTTTCCCTTTTAAGTTTCGGATGCAATGCAGCAGATAAAAACGAATTCAAAGTCATTCCTTTGACTAAGTTGGAAGCTGCATTCAATCAGTTTAAAGAACCGGCAATCACTCATCGCAGATTCAAACATGCCGATATCCAACCTCTGATCGAAAAGCATAAAGGAGCTTTTGAAATTTCCGAACTGGGAAAATCTATTGAAGGGAAGAGTATTTCCAACTTAAAATGGGGTGCAGGCAAAACCAAAGTGATGCTGTGGTCCCAAATGCATGGAAACGAAAGCACTGCAACAATGGCACTTTTTGATCTGTTCAACTTCCTGGGGGCTTCTGGTGACGAATATGACGAACTGAGAAATACGCTGAAAACGGAGCTGAACCTGAGTTTCATTCCGATGCTAAATCCCGACGGGGCTGATGCTTTCAAAAGAAGAAATGCACTGGACATCGATTTGAATCGGGATGCGATTTCTCAGATTTCTCCTGAAGCGGTGGTTCTGAAATCTGCCCGGGATTCATTCGAGCCAACTTTTGGATTCAACCTTCACGATCAGCAGGTCTACTACAATGTAAAGGGAACACCCAAACAAGCCGCAATTTCTATTTTGGCACCAGCCTATAATGTGGAAACAGAAGTCAATGACGTTCGTGAGCGAGCGATGCAAACCATCGTAGGAATGAATGAAATACTTCAGCAAGTTATTCCGGGTCAGGTTGGAAAATATGACGACGAATTTGAGCCAAGAGCTTTTGGCGACAACATCCAAAAATGGGGCACCAGCACTATTCTCATCGAATCGGGAGGATATACCAACGACCCGGAAAAGCAGTACATCCGTCAGCTGAACTTCATGATTATCCTGAATGCCTTGCATCAGATCGCGACAGAAGCCTACACTCAATACAATACAGATCAATATTTTTCCATTCCTGATAATGGAATTCAACTGATGGATTTGATCCTGAATGAAGTCCAGGTGAAAGTGGGCGAGAAACTTTTTCCGGTTGATCTCGCTATCCGAAGAAGAGAGTCAGAGGCCAATGGAAGCTATTTTGTGTCAGGGTCAGTTGAGGACCTGGGTGACATGCAGGTTTTCTTCGGATTTGAAGAATTGGATGCAACGGGATTGACTTTCACTCCGGGAAAAGTCTATGAGAAAGTCTTCGAAAATGTGGAAGCTCTGGATGAGGCTCAAGCTATGGAACTTCTTAAACAAGGATTTATGGCCATTAAAGTGAAAAACGGTGAAGCCAGACAACTTCACGGATTACCGATATTGGTTTTGAAGAGTACCAATACTTTCTCCTCCGGATGGATGACAGGCTCGACTCCAAACTTCTTTCTATCAAAGGAAGGAGCATTGAAATATGCCATCGTAAACGGGTATTTGATTGATCTGGAAAAACCGAAAGAACAGGAATTTAAGCAGCGGATTTTCTAAATGATCTGCTGATTTAGCATTAAGAAAAGCTCGTCATCTGGCGGGCTTTTTTCGCAAAAAGGATAAGTTATTTGTAACTTCAATCAACCATTTTTCCAATCCTTATGAAATCAAGCATGACTGGTCCGTCACACACTGGAATGATTATCAACCATGCGAGATTCCATCTGACCATAAAAAAACAAATTAAAAACAGATGAAAAAGAACTTATCAGCTATCCTTTTTGCTATCGCCATCATTATCGCCTCCTTTGTTCTGGGCAATGCTGTAATAAATCGCAATCGCCCGCAAGGAACAATCGTCGTTACGGGATTGGGGGAAAGCAATTTCACTTCAGATTTGGTAGTCTGGGAAGGAAATTTCAACCGGGAAAGCAATGATCTTAAGACCGCTTACGCAAGTTTGGAAAAAGACCGAAACGCAGTGACCGAATACCTCAAATCAAAGGGAATTCCTGAGGCTCAACTGATCTTCAACGCTGTCAATACCAACCCTCTCTACCAACAAAACTACTCCAATGATGGTCGTTTCCTAGGCCAAACTTTCCAGGGTTACCAACTCAATCAATCCTTGGTCATTGAGTCCAAAGAGGTGGAAAAAGTGGAGAAAATCAGCCGGGAGATCACCGAATTGCTAAATCAGGGAATAGCTTTCTATTCTCAACAGCCACGATACTATTTTACCGGACTTGAATCATTGAAATTGGACATGATCGCAAAAGCTACTGAAGATGCGCGAATAAGAGCGGAGCGAATCGCTGAAAACTCGGACTCAGAACTGGGCGATCTGATCAATGCCAACATGGGAATCTTCCAGATTACCGGCCAAAACTCAGGAGAAGACTATTCATGGGGTGGAACTTTTAATACTTCTGCCAAAAATAAAACCGCTTCAATCACCATGAAGCTGACATTTGAGGTGGATTAAACGATCAGTCGATTTTGATGCCTCAGATACCGATTCAAACACTTTCTCTTTTTCCAAAGCTTGATCAACTCTTATTGGAGTTGCTTCAATCACTTTCTCCAGTAGATTGGGAGAAGCCAACACTCGCGCCGCTTTGGACGGTTAAAGACATCGCAACACATTTGCTGGATGGAAATCTCCGGACACTTTCTATGCTGAGAGATCGGTATTATGCAGAATCTCCCGGTGAAATCAATGGATATCAGGACTTGGTGGAATATTTAAATAGGCTGAATTCGGATTGGGTAAAAGGAATGAAACGCCTCAGCCCAAATGTCCTTATTCAACTCCTTAAAAGCTCAGGTAAAGAATGCGTCGAATATTTGAATACCCTTGATCCATTTGAAAAAGCAGCATTTTCTGTTGCCTGGGCAGGTGAAACTGAATCTCAAAACTGGTTTCATATCGCAAGGGAATACACCGAAAAATGGCATCACCAACAACAAATCCGGTTAGCTGTTGGTAAAGAGGAAATACTCCTCGCTAAGGAATTTTATGATCCCTTTTTACAGACTTCTATGAGAGCTTTTCCTTTCCATTATCGGGATTTAAAAGGAATAGAAGGAGAGATTATTCTGGTCAAGGTTGGTAGTGAAAACGACCGTACCTGGTGCATTCTTTACAGTTCAAATTTATGGAAGTTGATTTCTCAACCTGAGGTTCATCCTATTTGCGAGGTCAAAATACCAGATCAAATCGCATGGAGAATCTTCACAAAAGGAATTTCAAAAGCTGAGGCGAAAAGCCAAATTTCAATTTCCGGAAAGCAAGAATATGGAGGGAAAATCCTGGAGATGTTAACCGTAATGGCCTGATGAAGGATTCTGATCAAAATCCCCCAAGCTCAAAATCCGGCCTTCACCCAAGAAATACCCATCTGGATAGATATGATTTCAAAGAATTGGGGAAGACCGAACCAGAACTTTTACCCTTTGTTTTTGAAAATCCATATGGTGACCAAACGATAGATTTTGCCAATCCAAATGCGGTAAAAATCCTCAATAGAGCTTTGTTAAAGCATTACTACAAAATCGGATTTTGGGATATTCCGGATGGTTACCTTTGTCCACCTATCCCAGGCCGGGCAGATTACATTCATTGCGCAGCTGATTTGCTTGCTCAAAGCAATTCCGGAAAATTACCTCCCGGTCGAAAAGTGAAGGTGCTGGACATCGGCACCGGAGCCAATCTGATTTATCCCATTCTGGGAAATTCAATTTACGATTGGAGCTTTGTTGGGGCAGAACTTGATCCAAAATCAATAAGCTCAGCCCATCAAATCATTGACAAAAACTCCAATCTAATAGGAAAAATCGAACTCCGTCTGCAAACAGATTCCTCTCAAATTTTCTCAGGAATTATTGGGAAAGATGAGTTTTTCGATCTCAGTATCTGCAATCCTCCCTTTCACGAATCGGCGGCAGAAGCTGAAGCCGGAAGTGCTCGAAAAGTCAAAAATCTGAAAGGGAAAATTGGCGTCAAACCCACGCTCAACTTCGGTGGACAGGCAAACGAACTCTGGTGTGACGGCGGGGAAACCAAATTCATAGAAAGAATGATCCGGGAAAGCCTTGAATTCAAATTCTCCTGCTTTTGGTTCACCACGTTAGTGGCAAAAGAAGTGAATCTTCCCTCAATTTATTCCAATCTGAAGAAGGCCGGAGTTGCGGAAATGAAAACAATACCAATGTCACAAGGCAACAAAAAAAGCCGAATTGTCGCATGGACTTTTCTCAGTCCAGCACAAAGGAATAACTGGCAAAAAATGAGATGGGGTAAGTGATTTTTGATCAATTCAGAAACCCCAATCCAAGTATGAGAGCTATAGGCATCAAAATTAAATAGGCTAAAATACCAATCGCCCAACCCAACACTTTTTTTAATCCATCAGCATCACGAAGCTCCATTGTATTTCTGAAGATTAAACCGGCAATACCTCCTGCCATCGGAATAAAAATGAATGGAAGAATCAGCAGATAGAATTTGTCAGTTTTGACTTCTCCACCTATCGTCAAAATCAAAGCTAGAAAAACTGCCGAAATTCCAGCGCTTTGAAAAAATGCTTTTTTAGAAGATCCAAAAGGGTCTGAACTCAATGTTTGTTGACTCATGATTTCAGGAAATAAATTGATTGTGAATTATTATATGAACTGACTCACAATCAATTGCAATACCACAAAAAAAAAGCAGACCATGAAAGTCTGCTTTTCCTTGTTAAAATATTTAAATCAGGCGTTAAGAGTGTACTCTACGCTGATTTCCATTTTTAATGCTTTGGATATTGGGCAGTTAAGCTCGGCGTCTTTCACTAATTCAGCAAATTTCTCCTCAGTAATTCCTTCAACTTGTGCTTTCAAAACTAAGTGAGATCTTTTCAGAGTGCCTTCTTCGAAGGTTATGTTACTGGTCACTTCCAGTTCTTTTGGAGGAAATCCGGCACCTGTTAAATTGAAACTCAATTTCATCGCGAAGCATCCGGAGTGTGCTGCAGCGACCAATTCTTCCGGATTTGTGCCGATACCGTCTTCAAATCGGGAAGTGAATGAATATTGAGTTTTGTTTAATACTGTACTAGCAGTAGTCAGGTGGCCAGAACCTTCTTTGCCAGTTCCTTGCCATACGGCGGTTGCTTTTCTGATCATTGGATAAAAGAGTTTAAGAGTAAAAGTTACAAGTTTAAACCTGAGATTGGAATGAAAGTTCCCATTTTTAACAAAATCTCCCACAGATTTTCACGGAGGGTTTCGCAGATTCTCACTGAGATTGAAAAACTATCTAATTAATACGTTAAGCTTTTTTATGAAAAATCATTAAATTAGTTAATGCATGAAAATGAAATCACTTTTATCATTCGGGGTGCAATTTTTAAAGTTTACAACACCCTCGGTCCCGGACTTTTAGAATCAAGCTATGAAGCCTCCTTAGGGTACGAATTAATTAAAGCGGGTCTGATCGTAGAACATCAGGTAGGGTTGCCACTTATTTATGACACATTAAAACTTGATGTTGGCTATCGAATCGATTTGTTGATCGAGAAAAAAGTTATCATCGAAATCAAATCAGTTGAAAATTTAGCGGAAGTCCATCACAAGCAAATAATTACCTATTTAAAATTTTCAGGAATAAAAGTAGGCTTACTTGTCAATTTCAACACCTCGGAAATCGCTAAAGAAATTCATAGAAAGGTCAATGCTTTCAGAGATTAGATCTCCCGCTGATTCACGCAGAAAAAGTCGCAGATTTCCACAGATCTTTTTTAATCTGTATCTATCTGCGTAATCAATCAGCGAAAATCAGCGGGCAATATTTATCTAAGGGAACTTCTTTCTGGAAAGGGATTCAAAAACCTCCAAATACTGATCCGTCACATAATCCCAGTTATATTTTTGAGTTAACCCTAATCGTGCTGACAATCGAAATTCTTCCATTTTTTCCGGGGCGGCTTCGGCCTTTTGGACAATCGATTCCACGGATTCAGCCGTCTTCTCAAAGAACAATCCGTGCTTTCCATTCTGGAGCATTTCCTGGCTAAACGGAGTATTCAAAGCCAGAATTGCACATCCATACCCAAGCGCTTTCAGCATCGCCGGGTTTGTGCCGCCAAACTCATGGCCATGGAAATAAGCATAGCTATGGGAATATAGCGCCGCTAATTCATTCGGGTCGGTCACATACCCGGTAAAAAGCAATCTCTCGTCTTTGATATTCATCAACCGGCTTGCCCATTTGTCCTCAAATGGAACATCCCCCAAGATCACAAGCTTTCTTTTTGAATCTGACCTCAAAAATCCTTCGATAATCAAGTCCGCATTGTTATCCGGAACCAGCCTTGCTACTATCAAATAATAGGAACGAGAACCTAAATTCCACTTTTCAATTGGCTTTGAATCGACCGATTCCCGGGCATTTGCACCGTAAGCAATCACTTTTGAATCAGCCTTGAAAAGCTCCAGATATACTTTTCGCATTTCGTCCGAATCGTTAATTAATTGATCAAACAATTTGGTCGCAAGTTTCGAAGCCCAGAAAAAATATTTAGATCCGAGACCCTTCCACTTCGGACGAAGCCACTCCAAACCATCCACATTAATGGCTGTTGGTTTACCAAAAATCTTCGAGATCAGTCCAAACGGACCATTTCCACTATTCACAACAAAAATCACATCCGCATCTGAAAAGCAGGCATGGATCATCGAAAAGAATGTGTGCGTCAACTGGGTCAGGCTCTTCGACTCAATGGCGGGGGTATAAATACACTCAATCCCATTCACAAATCGAGGCCGGTCTGAAAATAGGGCGCGATGATTATAAACCCGAACGTGAACGCCTCTTTCAACCAGTCGCTCTCCAAGCTCCTTGATCAAAGTATCATATCCGCCATAGACATAGGGATATCCCTTTGCTCCCATAATGGCCACTTTCAATTTCTTGTCAGATGCTGCCATAAATGGGTTTTAATTTTTTCTTCAAAAGCTTCCAAACTAAACTTCTTCAGGACCCGGTTTCTTCCAGCTTTCCCCATTTCAAGTAACATGTCCTTATTTTCAATCAAGGTACTCAAAGCCAGAACTCCCTTAGCCACATCACCGACGGGGATAAGAAATCCTGTTTCTCCATCCTGTACCATTTCGCTGGCTCCTCCGGATCGGGTTGCCACTATGGGTTTACCCGATGCCATTGCCTCCAGAATTACAGTAGGAAATGAGTCAGGTAGAATTGAAGGCAATACAAAAATATCAGTAGCTGCAAGGACCTTTGTAATATCTGTTCGAAATCCCAAATCAGTGACATTTTCCTCCAACCCCTTTCCCATAATTGCCATCCTAATCTCATCCAGAATGTGCTCATATCCCGGAAACGGATCACCCACTAACACAAAATGACATTGTGGAAAAGTCCTGCAAATCTTGGTTGCCATCTCCAAAAAGAACAACTGCCCTTTACCTGGATTGATGCGGCCGATCATAGTGATGATCAACTTATCCACAGGCAATCCAAGCTCAGATTTAGCGTTTGGATAGGTTTTCAGAAACTCATCATATTCGATCCCATTGTGGATAACCTCCGGATTGGCCAACTTTAATTTGGGCTTCCAATGATCTAAAACCGCTTGAGAAACGACAATTGGACTCGGAGTACTACTGTCAATCATCTTCGATAGCAACTTTACCAATGGCGCCGGACCCGGCAAAATCTCATGAATATGCCAAATATGAGGAAGACGATTTCTCTTTGCCCAATAGGCCCCCACAATGACTGCAAGGGTATTTGAATAAACCAGTTCAAACTTGAATTCGGAATGAAGCTGATCCAAAAATCGATAGGCTTTTAGGTTTTTACTTAATCTGTTTAGCAAGCCGGCTGGATTGACATATTTTCTTCGGAGAATTCCCAGATTTTGAATCCTTACTTTAAAGCCTTCCGCCTTCAATTCTTCGACCAAAGGTCCCGGCCCGGTCAAAACCACTACAGGAGTGAGACCTTCACTTCGATAAAGTCTCAAGACCTGCAGAATGATTTTTCCGGAACCATATTGTTCCGAAGAACTCTGAAGAAAAAGTATGTGACGGGAGTTAACCATTCGATTTCAGATAAAGCCCAATGATTCCTGACTTGCCAAATGCTACAGATATCACTTCCAAAATCAAGGCAAACGGCAAAAGAACAGCAATTCCCAAAACCATTCCCAATGTCTTGTTTCGCTTCAGATTCAGGATCAGATTACCTCTGTAACCCAATCCACTCATCAAGGCCTGAAGCATTCCCAGCACTCCCAAATGAATCGAAAAATATCGTTCCCCAGCTTTTTGATAGCCGATTCGATAGAGTTCTTTCGCCAGACCTGCCTCAGTCCAATGCGTCAAATGCTTTGGAATATCCCAATGCATCCAGTTTTGTCCGGCAATTTTTGCTTGCCAGGAATCTGCCCTTGGCACTTCGATGTAGACAAGACCATCTTTCGAGAGATTCGAGTCTAGCAATTCTTTCAGCAAACCCAACGGGTCTGGCAAATGCTCCAAAACATGATTGAGAGTGATCAAATTGAAATTATTATCTTCTACTTTTCCTCCGGAATAAAATTCCTGTCTGACCTTCACTCCATATTTTTCACGGGCAAAATCCGCCCGATCTTTTGCAGTCTCAATTCCCAAACCTTGCCAGCCTGATTCTTTTGCAACAGCTAAAAATAGTCCTTTGCCGGAACCAAAATCGAGTAGTCTTTTTGATTTTGCAGCCCAAAGTGAATTTGCTATTTCAAGTACTTTTGCCGCCTCGCGAAAAATAATCCGCTCGAAGATGGACTTGCGGTTATCCACTACGGCATAGACTTCATCCTCGTACAAAGCGTATGGATCAATCTCCTCAGAAATATAAGTCCATCGATTTCCACAACCCGCACAAAGGCAGATGGAGAAAGCCTGAAGTTCGATTTCAGGTGATTTTTTACATATCGGACAAGCGATTTGCCGCATGAGTTAATTGCCCGTACCCAGGATAATCTGATGAAAAGAATCTATAAATATTTTAGGAGAAAAGTCCTCGCTTCGATCAGATCCTTTACGAATAAGGTCATCTCGAAGTCCTTTTTCCTGGCTTAAAAGTATCATTTTTTTAGCCAAATCCTGTTGGTCACCCGTTTTGGAAGCTAGTCCTGCGCCTCCGGCTACTTCCAGCAAAGCAGGCTGATCAGAATGGATTACCGGCAATCCGTAACCCATCGCCTCTACTATAGGAATTCCGAAGCCTTCATTTTCCGAAGGAAACACATAAGCAAAAGCTCCCCCATAAAGTGCTTTTACTTGCGAATCACTCAGGTATCCGGGCAAGACAACCTTGCCTTCAAGACAAAGGGTTTTCACCAATTCTTCCACAATCGGGAAATCATTCATCTGTTTACTTTGACCGGGACCGCCAGCCAAAACAAGCTGAAAATCAGAGCCGGTTTCCTTCAAAAAATCACCAAAGGCTTTCACCAGCAGCGGAAGGTTTTTCCGCTTGTCAAAGGTGCCTATGTGAAGAAAATACAATTTCTCTCTGAATCCTGATTGCTGCAAAAATCCGGAATCTCTGCGGTCTGCCAATGTTTTTGGACTTTGGTAGATGACCGAAACAGGAAATTTATTTTGTAAATATTTCTTTAATGCCTGTTTAGAATATTCCGTGGTTGTGATAATTTCAGTTTGCTCTCTCAGCCCTTTTTTGATCAGATTCAAAAAATAGGTCCTCCACCATTTCGGATAATTTTTCGGCATTTGCCAGAAAAAAGCATCGTGAATCACGGTTAACCTTCGACAGGGCATTGACGCCGCAGGAGAAACAAAATCAGGGCAAATCAGCACATCCGGCTCGTGTTTTTTGACCAGATCAGGCAATTGAAACTCTTTCCAACGGAAATAATCCATGTGGTAATTCAATCGCTGGATTTTCGATTGGGGATTTTTGAATGTTTGATCCGCAGCTTGGAGATCAGGATCATGGGTAAATATCCACTCGACATCGGGATGAGGATACGCAACGGCAGCTTTTGCAAGCTCCATCATGTAGGTCTTAATACCTGAAGTGGCGACATTCAGATATTGCAGGTCAAGAAGGACTTTCATGTAAGACTCAAATTAGATTGGGATTGCAGTCGGCTATAAGCATATACACTGTAGCCTACCATCCACCAGGTAATCCAGGATACGTAGGTGTACATTTCTGCATTTGCTGTAAATAAAGGCAAAAGCAAACCCACTTTCACTGCCGCTGCTACAAAAGCCAATCTTGCTGTCATTAAATCTTCTGTTTGGTAAAATACCCTGAGACTCAGAATTACACCTGAAGCCAACACAAGGATGTATAAAATCATGCCGATCCAACCCAACTGCACACCATAAATCAGAAATTGATTTTCGCCTCCTACACGCAGTTCATCTGTCACACTTCCTGCATTACCACTCATGGCAAGGCCAATTCCCAAGGGATTCCCTACCATTGAATCCAATGCCAAAATCCACTCAACTACGTGGCCCACACTTGAGGTATTTTCAAAAGTCAACGTATCGAGGACGAAATAATAAAAATCATCTGAAGCAAAAACCGACACATAGAATGCAAAACCGAGCAAAGCAAGAAAGCCAGCGGCAATAAGTTTATACAATCGAAAAACCAGCGCAACAAAGAAAATCATCACGAAAAAAGCTCCAAAGGCAGCTCTAGATGCGGAGAAAACCAAACTTCCAAGTGAGCAAAGCATGACCAGAAGATAGAACCAATTAAACTCTTTTTTTGAAGTCAGAAACCAAATCAGGCCTGCTGCAAAACCCATCAAAACAGAACTTGCCATCTCCAGCGGGTCGGAGAAAAAGCTTGCCAATCGCTTGGTGACCGCCTGAGTTTCAAAGGTCCATGTCAATCCGAAATTTCCGGTAGGATCAATATCGTTAATGGCCTCATTGAAAAGTGAATATCCGGTAAGTTGCTGTAAATGCGCATCGAGGACAAAATTCTCAATCAGATTTACCAAAAAAGCTCCAATCCCAATAGCGAAAATGATGGTGAAAATCCTTTTAAGGTCGACTGCCTCAAATCTTGTATTTCTGCCAAGGAAATAAACCATCCCCGGAATCAACATATTCTTGAAGTAGAGAGCCTTGTTGATAAAACTTGCCTGACCCAAAGGCAGAAACAAATACAAAGCCGCCAAGCCCAGAAACCCGATCATCAGCCAGTCGGTGGATTGTAAGCGAAAAGGATATTCAAAGAGATTTTTCTGATAAAAAATGAAAACCAAAACTGCAATCAATACCACCAGTTCTTTCAAAACCTGAAAAATACTGACCAGAAAAGGGGATCCTGTCGCCAGGTAAATCACACTCAAACTCGTAATGTAAAAAGGTAGAAATACCGCCAGGAAAAAGATGAAGCGGCTCCAATTTCCTTTGAAAATAATCTCCTGAACCACCCACAAAAAGAGGCCGCCCACACAAATCGCTATCAGGAGAAAGAAGATTAATCCCATTGTTCAGCTTTATGAAGAGGCATCGTGATCCCGTCTTTTATTCCGCGGGCTACGGATTTGAGTTTTTGGAATCTGCCTCTCACACAAAAATAGGACATCCACGCCATAAATCGGAAGCTATGATAAGTCCATGCAAAAGGAATCGCCAAGCCATGGACTTGGGTTCGAAGCAGGAAAAATTGATTTCGAACGTGGTAGTAAAAAACTTTGGGACTGAGCGTACCTTCGGAATGTTTCTTTTTTGAAGAAGCGCCTGCTTCGTGATAGATTTTGGCTTCCTCAGCCAGGGCAATTTCGAATCCCTTTTCCCGGAATCGTAGTGACCATTCCACATCTTCGAAATAGGCGAAATAGCTTTCGTTCAACAAGCCTGTTTCCAGCAAAGCTTTGCGAGTTATCA
>VFKK01000323.1 GCA_009885605.1 Cyclobacteriaceae bacterium
CAAAAGCATGAAATACAATTCTAGCATTTCCTTCGCTTTTGAATTCAACTTTTTGATTTGATCCCTATGTTTTTCTTTCAGGATTGCAAATTTCGCCTGCTGATCCTCATCTAAAGACAGGGCATTTATAATCTGTCTGTCTCTTGGAGGTTGATCACCGGGGCTTGGTCTTCCCGGAGTTTTTCCTCCAAGGAATAAAAAAAGGATCGTTGCATTCAATACAATCAAGAGTATGACGAGGCCGATCCAGATAGTTTCTTTCTTCATGATTGATGGGATTAATAGATCTCGAATTGATAAGAGTCAATCTGGTAAGTGCTCTCTGTAACCATAGATTCTGAGCCACTATCGTATACCATTTGAATAATCAGGACAGAATTGAGAAGCAAAGTGAAAGCGCAAAGACTGACCGCAACCTTCATTTTAAAATTCCACACTAATCCGGAATTGACTTCCCCCAGTTTGGTTTCAATTCTGGTAAATAAAAACGGATTAGGTTCAGCCCGTTTTTGGCCCCTGATCCCTTCGATGATTTCATCTTCCCATTCGTGGTTTTCCATGTCAATTTATTAGACGTCAGTTAGTTGGTTTTCCTTCTGTTTGGGTTGAAAATTTCCAGTTTCTTTCGAAGATTTCCTTTAGCTCGCTGAATCAGCGATTCCACTGCCTTTTCAGAGACATTCATTATTACAGAAATCTCTTTCTGCGGAAGGTCTTCGATATAAGAAAGGATAAAGGCAGTTTGCTGTGATTCGGGTAATTCCGAGACTGAAATCAGGAGGAGTTCTGATTTCTCTTTGTTTTCAAGGATCCTTTCCGGACTGATGAAATGTGCCAAATCAACCTTTAATTCACCCGTGTCCCTTTTAAAGAGGCTCATCAGGAATCCGGCTCTTTTCTTCCTGTTTCGATGGCGTAATCCATCCAGACATTTATTGACTGTAATCCGGTAAATCCAGGTACTTACGGAGGCCGATTCTTTGAACTTGCCGGAAGATCTGAAAACCTCTAAAAAAATATCCTGAGTAACTTCCTCAGCTTCCTCGGCATTCTGAAAGTAGCTGAACGAGGTGTTGTAAACCCGGGACTTAAAAGTTTCATACAAATCCCTGAAAGCGCCCCTGTCACCAGATGCAATCAGCTTGATTGTCATGAAATGATTGGTATCCAAATGAAGGCTGAAGTTTGAAGGCTGAAGTCTGAAGGTTAAAAGGTGAAGTCTGAAATTTGAAGTTTAAAACTTATCTCCTATCCCTTTTCTAATATCTAAAATCTTATGTCTTAAATCTTATATCTAAATTCTAAATTCTTAAATCAAAGATCCTTCGCATTAAACGTGTCTCCCTGCTTCAAATCCCCTGTTTCAAATCCCAATCTGAACCATTTCATTCGCTGTGCGGATGTGCCATGTGTAAAGGAATCCGGTACG
The DNA here is from genome assembly GCA_009885605.1 of Cyclobacteriaceae bacterium. Taxonomy (GTDB): domain Bacteria; phylum Bacteroidota; class Bacteroidia; order Cytophagales; family Cyclobacteriaceae; genus Algoriphagus. The sequence goes on from VFKK01000323.1 coordinate 1,430, forward strand.
ACTCTTCCGCCGGATTGCTTCTGCAGTCTGTCATCCCCGATTGCATTTGCAGCATTCAATGCTTCATCCAAATCGCCCTGCTCCATCATTGCCGCAGATTTTTGGCTGTGATGAGCCCAAACTCCGGCAAGAAAATCTGCTTGCAACTCCAGTCTTACTGAGTATTGATTGTAATCTTTTTCGCTCACCTGACCTCTCATACTATGGACTTCATCTGTCACTCCCATAATTTTTTGAATATGGTGCCCAACTTCATGGGCAATTACATATGCCTGGGCAAAATCTCCGGGTGCATTCAGTCTGCTTTCCATGTCTTCAAAAAAGCTCAGGTCGATGTACAATTTCTCATCTGCCGGACAATAAAACGGACCAGTTGAGCTGCTGGCATTTCCGCAGGCAGAAGCAACTGAGCCTGTAAAGAGAACTAATGTCGGTTCGCGATAATTGTCCATCAATTGATTCCAGACGTCTTCGGTATCTGCAAGCACAGTGGAACTAAACTCAGCCAATCGATCTTCCTCAGCTGTTGGTTGATAATCGGTTTGGGTAAGACTTTGGCCTCCGCCTCCCATAAAATCTCCTATCAGAGAAAGTGGATTAATACCTGTGACGACAGAAAAGGCAATCACTATTCCTACGATGATTAATCCAGTCTTGGAAAACAGTATTTTGATCAAAGGACCAATCAGGAAAGGGCTAATCCCTCCTCCGCCTCCTCCAAAACCACCTGCGGATTTTCCCCGCCTGTCATCAATATTTGAGCTTTGTCTTCTTCCTGTCCACTTCATATTATAAAAAGCTTGATTTTGTTTAAAATTAACCAAATTGAATCAGCTGTAAGCCGATCAAAACCTATTTAACGTAAATATTTACTAAAACCCAATACCTATGAATTTCAAATTATTATCCAAGCTTCTCCCCCTGGTTGCCCTGATTTTCACTTTCTCTTATGCAGAGGCACAGTCCTATCTGGGAACTAAAGCCCCAAAAGGAGCCAAAGTATACCTAAAGGGTTCAGCAAAGTCTCTTCACAAAAACTGGAAATATTGGGAAGGTCCCAGGTTTTCTTCCGAAATGCCGATCAAATGGCCTGTCGTGACTGATCCTGTCGACGGAGGCAAAGTAATCAGCAGCAATGATCCGGCCGGAGCTGGAGGAAAATATGGAGCAGCAGATATCGTAACCAAGGATGAATTTCGCGATTTCACTGCTCACGTTGAGTTCTTTATCAAAAATGAAGGAGGAAACAGCGGTGTCTATCTTCAAAACCGATATGAAATTCAAATTCTCGATGGAGATTACGGAGATCACGGTTTAGCGGCAATTATCAATGAACATATTCCGACTTCTGAAGAATATAAGGGCATTGGTAAATGGAATGCCTATGACATTGAATTCAAAGCAGCAAGATTCACGAATGGGAAACTAACTGAAAAAGCTAGGGTAACCGTCTATTTCAACGGAGTGAAAATACATGATAACAAGGAAATATCTCAGGTGTGGGGCGGACCTAACTCAGGAATTGACGGGGGAAATGATGGGGGAAAAGGAATCACTGACACTCCGGGAGGATTGAAACTTCAGGCAGAAGGCCATGATGTGCTTTACCGGAATATCTGGATCAAAGCGAATTAAAAAATTGATTTTCTGAAAACTCAACTTTGCAAATAGAGCGCAATCCCGGTAAATCAATTTTTATCGGGATTGCTTTTTTTATTGCAGTACCTCTTTAAGAATTCCAGATCCTCTGCCAATCATATTCCATTGACTGATTTCAAGATTTACCTCAGCCAGCATACCAGGCTGCAACCCCAGGTAATCTTCCTGTGTCAGATAAGAAAGCAAAAGGCTGATAGTCGGATTATGGCCAACGAAAAGACACGAATTTGCTGAAACGGGAGTTTTTTCAAGCATCATCAAGAGATCATTCAAATCTCCCTCATAAATTTCTCGGGTAAATTTCTCCTCAATCACAGTGATGTAGTTTTTGATTAGTGCCGAGGTTTCAATGGTTCTTTGTGCCGAAGAACAATACATGATATCCACAGAAACAGATCGACCTGACAAGACGCCACCCATCCTTTTGAGGTTACCAATGCCCTTTTGTGTCAATCTTCGTTGAAAATCGGAACCTTCGGAAAATCCCGCCTCTCCATGTCTCAACAAAAACAATTGCTTCATTTCATGTCGTGTTTAGATTGAAAAGTCTATTTTGAAAACCTCAAAAATCCCTCCAAAAGCAAGCTTCCATTTTTTTATTATTTGGAGGAGAAAACAATGCCCTCTATTTTTAGCAATTCATATCGATCGGCGCTGTCCGAAAATTTAGCTTTTTATGTCAAAAAATCTTGTTATAGTCGAGTCCCCTGCCAAAGCCAAAACTATCGAAGGCTACCTCGGTAAAGACTACAAGGTAGCATCCAGTTATGGTCACGTGCGGGATTTGCCTAAGGGCGATAAAGCAATAGATGTCAAAAACAGGTTCAAACCCACCTACGAAGTCACTCCGGATAAAAAAGAAGTCATCAAAAATCTGAAAAGCCTGGTGAAGGATGCTGAAACCATCTACCTGGCAAGTGATGATGACCGCGAGGGAGAAGCCATTTCCTGGCATCTTAAAGAAGTTTTGAATTTGAAAGACTCCAATACCAAACGGATTGTATTCAGAGAAATCACCAAAAACGCAATCATCAAAGCAATCGAGAATCCAAGAGGAATCGATTACGACTTGGTCAATGCACAGCAGGCCAGAAGGATTTTGGATCGTTTAGTGGGTTTTGAACTCTCTCCTATCCTTTGGAAAAAAATCAAAACCGGACTTTCCGCAGGTCGTGTTCAGTCAGTGGCTGTTCGCCTGATTGTAGAGCGTGAGCGTGAAATAGAGCAACACAATTCAAAGTCTTCCTTTCGAATCACTGCAATTTTCGAAGTGGAAGGAAAAACTTTCCAAGCTGAGCTTCCCAAAAAATTCGATACCAAAGCGGAGGCTGAGGCATTCTTAAAAAACTGCCTTCAGGCTGAGTTTAGCGTGGCAAATCTTGAGAAAAAGCCAACAAGGAAAACACCGGCGCCACCGTTTACAACTTCTACTCTTCAACAAGAGGCCAGCAGAAAGCTTTATTTCTCCGTTGCTCAGACCATGTCTGTCGCACAGAAACTGTATGAAGCCGGTAAGATCTCCTACATGAGAACGGACAGCGTCAACCTCTCTGAGGATGCGATGAACTCCGCAAAAAATGCGATCAACTCCGCCTATGGAGCTAATTACCATAAGTCGAGAAAATTCACCACCAAAACTGAAGGAGCTCAGGAAGCGCACGAAGCTATTCGTCCAACCGACTTTTCGGTCCATACTGTAAGTGGTGAAAGAAACGAGCAAAGACTTTATGAACTCATCTGGAAAAGAGCAATTGCCTCCCAGATGTCTGATGCAGAACTTGAGAAAACCACGATTACAGTTAAAATCTCAAATTCTCCCCAAAATCTTGTTGCAACCGGCGAAGTAATTAAGTTTGACGGTTTCCTGAAGGTGTATCTGGAAGATACAGATGAGGAACCTGAAGAAGATGAAGCAGGTGATAAGTCACTTTTGCCTCCTTTAAATATTGGGCAGGCGCTCAATCTTCAGGAAATGAAAGGTCGTGAAACTTTCTCAAGACCAGCCCCTAGATATACTGAAGCCTCTTTGGTGAAGAAACTGGAAGAACTCGGAATTGGCAGGCCTTCTACCTATGCGCCTACAATTTCTACTATTCAGAAGAGGGAATATGTGATCAAGGAATCCAGAGATGGTACTTCCAGAAACTATGTGGAAATGACAATTGCAAAAGGCAATTTCAAAGAATCTACAAAAACAGAAATCACAGGAGCAGAAAAGCAGAAGCTTTTCCCAACCAATATAGCCATGGTAGTGAATGACTTCCTGGTGGAGCATTTCCCAAATGTGATCGACTTCAGCTTTACCGCTCGTGTTGAGAAAGAATTCGATGACATAGCTGCCGGAGGCCAAAACTGGGAAGATATGATCGGTTCGTTCTACGGCAAATTCCACCAAAGCGTAGAAGAAACTGAACAGGTATCCAGACAAGATATTAATTCAAGCAGATTGATTGGAGTCCATCCTGTCAATGGAAAAAATATGACTGCACGCCTCGGAAGATTCGGTCCCCTCGTTCAGATCGGTGAGGCTGATGACGAGGAGAAGCAGTTTGCAAGTATGAAAAAAGGCCAGTTCATCGAAAACATTACGATGGAAGAAGCCTTGGAACTATTCAAACTCCCTCGGGACATTGGCATGTTTGAGGATAAGAAAATGGTTGCAGCCGTTGGGCGTTTTGGTCCTTATGTGCGACATGACGCTGCTTTTTATTCCCTTGGAAAAGAGCAGGACCCTTTGAGCATTACAGAAATTGAGGCGATTGAACTGATCGAAAACAAGCGGGATGCTGATGCCAAAAAGCATATCAAATCCTTTGGAGAAAATCCTGAAATTCAGATTCTGAATGGAAGATGGGGTCCTTACATTAAACTAGGAAAAGACAATTTCAAAATTCCGAAAGGAAAAGAAGCTGAATCTTTGACTTATGCTGAGACCCTTGAAATCATTGAAGCTCAACCAGATGCTTCTAAGAAAAAAGGGAAATTTGCAAAGAAGAAAAGTTAAGATTTAGGAATTCCAAAAGTTTATAAATTCAAAAGGCTAAAAGATCCGAATCGGAAATTTTAGCCTTTTTCTATTACCTTAATTTTGATAATTAGTGAGTAACTCACTTACTTTTTAACTATTCTCCAGTTTACATTCCAACTTTTAGATCAATGAAAAAGAAGCTAGTGGTGCTAAGTGGCGCAGGGATTTCTGCAGAAAGCGGGATCAAAACTTTCCGCGACAGCGGAGGACTTTGGGAAGGCCATGACGTGATGGAAGTAGCATCCCCTGAAGGATGGCGAAGAAATCAGGACTTGGTTCAGGATTTTTATAACCAGCGGAGAAAACAAGCCAAAGAATGCCAACCGAATGAAGCTCATTTGAAATTGGCCAGTCTGGAGAACTTCTTTGATGTAAGTATCATCACGCAAAACGTAGACGACTTACATGAAAAAGCCGGTTCCACAAAAGTGATTCACCTTCACGGGGAATTATCCAAAGCTCAGAGTTCAATTGACCCCAAGCTCATTTACAATCTCGATCATTGGGAAATAAAAAAAGGGGACAAATGTGAAAAGGGAAGTCAACTTCGCCCTTTTATCGTTTGGTTTGGAGAGGCTGTTCCAAAAATGGATGAAGCAATCCAATTAGCAATGCAAGCTGATATCTTTATCGTGGTTGGGACTTCGATGCAAGTATATCCCGCTGCAGGCCTACTTGATTATGTTCCAAAGCAAGCTCTTACTTTTCTCATTGACCCTAATTCCCCGGGATCCGGTTTGCGAAGAGACATAGTTTACATTCAGAAAAAAGCAACCGAAGGGATGAAAGATTTGGAAGAACTCTTACTGGGTCAGAATTTTTGAGATAATCAATTTTGGATTTGGAATCAAAATTTATCCTGAAGAGCTAAATAGAATCCAATCACAAACTCTTCTTTTTTTCTATATTGAAATTTGCTAAACTAGCTTTCAACCAAAGAGAGTGTAAAATGTATGATTGACGTTTGATGCCTCTCTGATTGAAAAAACCACCCAAAGTGACCTAATGAAGCTTAAAATTGCCGTAATCGGGACCGGACCATCCGGAATCACCGCATTAAAAAATCTACTTGATCAGGGCCTTGAGGCAATTGCCTTCGACAAAAACTCAGAAGTCGGAGGAAACTGGATTTATTCCGAGGATGAGAGTCACTCGAGTGTCTTCGAAACCACCCACATCATTTCTTCAAAAACGCTGTCCCAATACGAGGATTTTACTTTTGATGATTTTGACAAAGCAGCGGCAGATTATCCTTCTCACGATGAATTGAGAAGGTATTTTCAGGCTTATGCTCACAAGTTTAATCTTTATCCGCACATTCAATTTGGCACTCTGGTCAAAAAATGTAAATGGATAGGTCAGCTTGCCTGGGATATCACGACCGAAAAAGACGGTATTGAATCCACCAGCCGTTTTACACATCTGGTCGTTTGCAACGGGCATCACTGGATGCCCAGATTCCCTGAATATCCGGGAGTTTTCGAAGGAGAATTTATCCATTCCCATAATTTCAAAAAAGCAGCACCATTTGCGGATAAACGAGTTTTAGTCATCGGGGGAGGCAACTCTGCATGTGATGTGGCGGTGGAAACCAGCCGGGTATCTGCAAAAACGGCAATCAGCTGGAGACGCGGTTACAGGATTGTTCCTAAGTTTTTCTTCGGTAAACCCTCTGATAAAGTTGCCGAGCAAACCAAATGGCTTCCCATCAAAGTTCGGGGCTTTTTCAATCAGATTCTTCTTAAGGTAATGCTTGGAGATAATGTATTGTACGGATTAAGACCTATTACGGAGCCTTTTGGATCCACTCATCCCACTATTAATGACGAGCTTCTTCACAAAATCCGGCATGGAAAAGTAAAGCCACGGTTGGACATCAAAAGATTTGAGGGAAAGAAAGTGATTTTCGAAAATGGGATGGAAGAGGAATACGACACGATCATCGCCTGTACCGGATATTGGCTGACACATCCGTTCTTCG
>VFKK01000182.1 GCA_009885605.1 Cyclobacteriaceae bacterium
TGGGATTGCTCCCGGCGATGTGGAATTGCTTCGGCTTTTGAGCAAGCGGCAAAAAGTAGTCACAGTCCTTTTTGGGAACTCTTATGCTTCACAGTTTTTAGAAGGCCTCGGTAATGTGGTCTTGGCCTATGAAAATAATGAGCTAACCCAGCAGATCGCTCCTCAAATCCTTTTTGGCGGCAGGTCCGGCGCAGGAATTTTACCTGTTTCAGTGAGCCCTCAGTATACACAGGGAGTTGGAGGATATATGGGTTCTTTGAACAGACTTTCTTATGGCACTCCTGAAAGTGTGGGCTTGGACAGCAAAACGCTCAACAAAATAGATGAGGTCGCAAAACGTGCCATTTTGGTACAAGCGACTCCGGGGGCAAATGTTCTGGTAGTAAAAAATGGGAAAGTTGTGTTTGAGCGTTCTTACGGAAAACTTGAATATAAAAGTTCACTAGCTGTGAATTCGGAAACACTTTATGATCTGGCTTCTATCACCAAAGTTTTGGCAACCACTCAGGCAGTCATGTTTCTCGACAGCAGGGGAGAAATTAACATGGATAAATCGCTAGGGGATTATTTGCCCGAGTTGAAAGGAACAAATAAAGGTAATCTTGTTTTAAAAGATGTAATGGCTCATGAAGCGGGTTTGGTCGCCTTTATTCCTCATTATGTGAAGACAGTTCAAAGCGGAAGCTGGAAAAGTGATTATTACAAAAGCGCTCCAGAACCAGGATTCAGCCGCCCGGTTTCTAATGAAATGTATGCTATGGATGGCTTGCGGGACAGTATTTGGAACTGGACGGTAAAATCAGACTTGATTCCAAAAGCTTCGGGAAGCAGACCTAAATATGTTTACTCAGACCTTACTATGTATTTCATGCAGGCTGTAGTGGAGCGAATTGTGAATCAGCCTTTGGATGAGTTTCTGGATCAAAATTTCTACTCCCCCCTTGGTCTTCATACGCTGACTTTCAATCCTCACGCAAAACTGGCCCTCACAAATATCGCTCCGACGGAGAATGATGTGGCTTTCAGGAAAAGACAAGTTCAGGGATTTGTACATGATCCAGGAGCCGCTATGTTTGGAGGAGTTGCCGGTCACGCCGGGCTTTTTGGAACTGCGAACGATCTTGCCGTCATGATGCAAATGATGCTTAATGAAGGTGTTTACGGAGATGTGGATTTAATCAGACCCGGGACAATTGCAAAATTCACAGACAGACAATCCACCCAAAGCAGGCGAGGCTGGGGGTGGGATAAGCCCGAACCTGAAAATGGAAAAGGCGGATCAGCCGGAAAGCTGGCCCCAAAGACTACCTTCGGACATACAGGATTCACGGGAACGTGCGTCTGGGCTGACCCTGAAAATGACCTGATCTATGTTTTTCTTTCCAACCGTGTTTATCCGGACGCGGAAAATAATAAGCTTTTGGATGAAGGCATCAGAACCAAAATCCACGACATCATCTACGAAGCGATGGCGAAAAATTAACTAGCTGAACTTCACTTTTTCAGATTCTTGATTCAATATAAAAAGACCTTTGAGCACGCTCAAAGGTCTTTTTATTCTGCTGAGTTCAGGAACTTTTACTTTCCCCCCACCAAAATCAACTCTTTCTGCGGAGCGATCAAATATTCCGCTCCTGATTCAGTGACAACAGCCATTTCTTCTACAGAGATTGTCTTGGTAGTTCCATCCTGCTGTTTCCAGCAATGGAATCCATCAAAAGCGAAAGTCATCCCCTGTTTCAATTCTTTCTGAGCAGCAGGTCTTGGAGTTGGGCTTTGTGAGCCTCCTAAGTTTGGACCTACGTCATGCGCCACATATCCTACAGGATGGCCGGTGCTCCACATCACGAATTCTGAACCAGCTTTGGTCATCAGATCTCGCTGAGCCCGATCCACGTCAATGCCTTTTATTCCGGGCTTCATGGCAGCCAAAGCCGCACGGCTGCCTGCTTTTCCATTTTCCCAGTACTGTTGAATGTCTTCCGGAGCCGTGGTTTCACCTTCTTTCAAAACATAGGCAAACCGCTGAATATCACTTACCCAGATATCGTAGAGTTTAACTCCAAAATCAATCTGAATCACATCTCCGGGCATGATTACTTTGTCAGTTGCGTGAGAATGTCCACGATCCGGACCAGAGTTAACGTTCGGATTTTGATCCGGATGCCATGCGTCCTTCACTCCAAACTCAGTCATTTTTACTTTCAGAAATTTTGCCACATCGGCATCAGTAGTTTTTCCCGGAACGATCCTTTTGTACGCTTCCACCTGAAAATCTGAAGCCAGCTGAGCCGCCTTTTTCATGATCTCAACTTCCTCCGGAAGCTTGATCGACAGCCATTCATAGACCAATTCTGTAGAGGAAATCAATTTGGCTGTATCATCCCCCATCAATTTTTCCAGTTCCACTTGTTGGGAATGCGACAACCCATCTGCAAGAGCGTTTGTAGGCGAAGTGTTAATGGCAATGGATTTGAAGTTTTTCTCTTTTAGAAACTCAACTGCTTTTTCTAAAGTGGAGGCACCTTGCTGGACTTTCAAAACCGTCTCATGGATGTCGAGTTCATCAAGCGCCGTAGCTTCGCCCTCAGGGGAGAAAACCAACGAGTGAAACCCGGTTTCATCCTGATAAAAAAGGAAACTTGCCATGCCGCTTGCATTCTCTCCACCGACATGAGTGGCAATCGGGTCATTGTGATTTTCGCGGCAAAGGATAAGCCATGCATCTACATTTGCTGCTTTCATTGCTTCTGGAAGAAGCTTGGCAATTCGCTGCTTTCGGATTTCAGGCCATGGATTATCATTCCAAAGTGGTAGCTTTTCTTCTTTTAATTCAACCTGTGGAGATTGGCAGGCTTGAAAAAAAAAGGCAATTATTAAAAGTGAATAGATTGTTTTTTTCATGTTAATCCAGAGTTGGTAGGTTGGGTCTAAGATAATTCAAAAAGGAAAACCTTTTTGAATTTTGAATAACACATAAAATATTCAAATGAAAAGATAACTTTTGTGACTGAGATGCAGGATTATGGTTAA
>VFKK01000046.1 GCA_009885605.1 Cyclobacteriaceae bacterium
CTTCAGAGCTTGTTTTATTTGGCTAGTGGCAAGAAAGCGTACATACATAATAAATATTATGCGTATCCGGATATCTGCACGATGGATAGAAGCCTATCGGTTTTAATGATGCGGAAATGTGACTCCCCCTTTTTTAAAGGGGGTTAGGGAGATTTTTTAATTCAAATCCCAACTCAATTCTGTTACGTGCAATCAAGCGGATACACATAATAAATATTCAACCCCGGCCTTTTTCAAAAGTTATCCGGGGCTGTTTTTTATACCGCCTTGATAGGAGCCGCCACCTTCTTTTTTAAACTTTTATATGCAAGGACCATCAGTGAAATAGCCAAAACAAATAATAGACTTGCGATCAGGGATAGCACGTAGACCTCGTCCTGGAAATTTTTCCAGGCAAATAAACCCAGAGAGGCCAAAGTGACTGTGAACATGAAGAACATCGGAATGGTCACGAACCAGGCATTTATTTTTTTCTTGATCAGCCATATTGCAATAGTCAACAGTGCCAAAGCAGCTAATAACTGATTTGCAGATCCAAAGATCGGCCAGAGGGTATTAAACTCACCTGAGGCTAATAAAAGGATAGAAAGTATGACAACCAGCGTCGTAGAGATGTATCTGTTTTTAGCTACGAATTGCGCCGCAGGCTGAGGCACATCTTCAAAATATTCCTGAAGAGTAAATCTTGCCAATCGTGTGCACGTGTCAAGTGTGGTCAAAGCAAAAGCAGAAACAGTCAATGCCACGAATCCCACGGCAAATTCCTCGGAAATACCCAAAGAAGAAATCATCCCTCCGATTCCTGTTGAAAATAAGGACACGGGACCATCAGTCGCCAATCGATCGATATATTCCGATCGGCCAAGTACAATTACGGCACCCACAGCAATGATCGCTAAGAAAGATTCAATCAACATTCCCCCGAATCCCACAATTTTGGCATCGCTTACTTTATCTAATTGCTTGGAAGTAGTGCCCGAAGCCACTAATGAATGAAATCCGCTAATTGCACCGCAAGCAATAGTCACAAACAATACCGGAAATACATATCCCAAATTTTCATCTGTCACGTGAACCTCATTGCTCATTTGGATTTCCGGATTTGCAACTATCACTCCTAAAACTGCGGCTATCATCATACCATAAAGAAGGTAACTATTGAGATAATCTCTTGGCTGGAGCAAAAAACTGACTGGAGTCACAGAGGCAAGAAAGGCATATCCCAAAAGCCCCAGGATCCAAAACTCATAACTCATATCAATAGGAAGTTTTGTCCCGAGATAGACAAAATAGTACATGAGAATTACTCCAACCACTGTAAGAATTAAAAATGGCACTTTTTTGTCGGCGACCATTTTATTTACCCATCCAAAAGCTATTGCCAGGAAAATGAATAAAATTGATGCTGAAGCTACACCCGGATTGGCAACAAATGTCTTAGCTATAATGTCTGAAAATACGCCGATGACCAGAATCAGGGTAGAAAAGCTAAAAAGAATAAAAAGTTGCTTTCCTCTTAGACCGATTTGGTTTCGGATAATTACTCCGATTGATTTACCATCTGTTCGAAGGGAGGCTGCCATACTCCCCAAATCATGTACTGCTCCAAAGAAGATTCCACCGGCAAGAATCCAAATGACTGCAGGAATCCATCCAAATGTCACCGCAATGATGGGCCCAACGATTGGACCAGCTCCAGCTATGGAAGCAAAATGATGTCCCAAAACGACTATTGGTTTGCTTGGTTCATAATCAATCCCATCCCGATGGGTATGAGATGGTGCAGGTGTATCATCATTCAATCCAAATTTTTTGTAGACATAGGTCCCGTAGATTCGATAGGCAAGAAGAAGGATGATACCTGAAATCAGGAGTAGGACCGATAGACTCATAATGTGTTATTTGGGCAATTGGTAAAATGATAGATTCTTAATTGGTCATTCAGAGATTTTCCAATATAAAGTAAATAGATCTCTTGGGAAAACTGATTCAATGAAAGGCAAAGAATTGGTATTGGGCAGTAAATTGGAAGGACTAGTTTGTTCAAGGTCTTATCAAAATAAATACTTGGAAAGGAAATGGTTTCAAATTTACTCCTTTGCCAGGCTCAAATTCCAGTAAAGAATTAACCTCGAGTTGAATCCTTTGGAAGGTAACTATGCTACCTTTGTGAGAACAAATGGAAATTAAAGAATTTAAATACTCGGCAAATTTTTGCGAAGAAAATATATGGCACTTATGTCAGAATCCTGAATTAGAGAATTTTTCAAAAAGGGTGTTTATAGTTTCAAATAGCAATAGGAATTGCCAATTCAGATTTCAAAAATCGATCAATGATGAGGAATTCGTTTGGTGGAATTACCATGTGATTTTATTTGCTTCCAATGAGAATTCAAGCCTGATTTATGACTTTGATTCGACCTTGCCCGTCCCACTTTCAGGGAAAGAATACTTGGAAAAGACCTTTTTGAGTAATGAAAATTGGAAAGAAAATGACCTTCCGGGCTTCAAGTTGATTGATGCCATTGATTACATTAACTCTTTTATTTCTGATAGAAGCCACATGAAAGATGTAGATGGAAACTGGCTTTCAACACCTCCAAAATGGCCAATTATTGGGAAAGATGGGGGAGCACTTCCCTTGCCTGAATTATTGGATTTTACACTTGCCAGTAAGGAGCGTGTCTACACCCTTGATGAAGTTTTTGCCTTGGTAGGTGAATTTGAGTTTGAAATAAATTAAAAACTTAAAATTGGGATAAGTTGCTAATTGTTAAATCTTACTTCATAGGCTGAAGATTCATCTCTTGATTTTTCATTTCCACTCAATAATGTTTAGGGGATTAAGCCCGGGAAATGATATCTGGTTTTATTTAATGGATATAAGGTCTAAATTTGTGTCCCTTTGACTTGTCAAAAAATCTAAAAACTCAATATGGCTTGGTTTAAAAGAACTGATAAAGGCATCAAAACCTCAACAGCTGAGAAGAAAGATGCGCCTGATGGCCTTTGGTTTAAAACTCCTAACGGAAGTATAATCCATACCCGTGAACTTAAGAATAACTCCTACGTGTGTCCTGACGATGATTTTCATGTGAAAATTGGTTCAAAGGAATACTTCGAAATTTTATTCGATGATAATAAGTTCAAGGAGCTGGATAAGGATATGAAGTCTGGGGATCCCTTAAAATTTGTTGATACTAAGCCTTATTCCTCCAGAATTGAAGCCACTATTGTAAAAACAGAGCTCAATGATGCTGTTAGGTCTGCTGTAGGCAAAATGAATGGACTTGATATTGTCGTGGCTTGTATGGATTTCAATTTTATAGGCGGATCTATGGGTTCAGTGGTAGGTGAGAAAATTGCCAGAGCTATTGATCATTCACTTAAAAACAAGATTCCATTCCTGATGATTTCCAAATCAGGAGGTGCCAGAATGATGGAAGCTGGGTTTTCTTTGATGCAAATGGCCAAAACTTCAGCGAAGCTTGCGCTACTTGATCAATCAGGAATTCCTTATATCTCCCTTTTGACTGACCCGACCACAGGAGGTGTGACAGCATCTTATGCCATGTTGGGGGATTTCAATATTGCAGAGCCGGGAGCTTTGATCGGATTTGCAGGCCCCAGAGTAATAAGAGAGACTATTGGAAAGGATTTACCAAAGGGTTTTCAAAGCTCAGAATTTGTTTTGGAACACGGATTTCTTGATTTCATCATCGACAGAAGGCAGTTGAAAAGCAGATTGACCAGTCTTTTAAACCTCCTGAACAATTAATCAGTTATCTCAACAAAAAGACGCTGTAATCAGTCCAAATTTGAAGTGAAGGATAGCCTGTTTTTATGATTATTAAATATATTTGTGTTCCCAAATCGGGTTCAATCCATACGAAAAGTAAAACCAATATTTCATGGGTTCTGTAATTATTACATCCATCGTAGCATTCACCGTCATCATTTTGCTACTGGTATTTATTCTCTTGTACGCTCAGTCTAAGCTTGTGTCCTCAGGAGATGTTAAGATTATCATCAACGGAGATGAGTCAAATCCAGTCGTGGCAGCTGCCGGGACTAGCTTATTGTCAACGCTTGGAGGTCAGAAGATTTTCTTGCCTTCTGCATGTGGAGGCGGTGGTACTTGTGCCATGTGTAAGTGTGTTGTGGAAGAGGGAGGCGGAGAAGTACTGCCAACTGAAATCGGACATCTTAGTAGAGCCGAACAAAAAGGTCATGTACGTCTGGCATGCCAAGTAAAGGTGAAGCAGGATATGAAAATCCGCGTACCTGAGGAAATCTTTGGTATTAGAAAGTGGGAATGTGAAGTAGTTTCTAACTACAACGTTTCGACTTTCATCAAAGAATTTAAAGTTAAACTTCCTGAGGGAGAAACACTTCATTTCGAATCAGGAGGATATATCCAGGTCGATGTACCTGTGATTAAAGTGAGCTTTAAGGACATGGATATCACCCCACATCCTGATTTGGGTCACCCCGCCGATGTTTACAAAAGCGATTGGGATAAGTTTGGTTTGTGGAATTTGGTGATGAAAAACGATGAAGAATTGTTCAGAGCGTATTCCATGGCTAACCACCCGGCTGAAGGAAATATTGTGATGCTGACCATTCGTATCGCTACCCCGCCTTGGGACAGAGCTAACAACAAATGGATGGACGTCAATCCGGGAGTTTGTTCCTCTTACGTTTTCTCAAGAAAGCCGGGTGATAAAGTGACTATTTCAGGTCCTTACGGTGAATTCCATATCAATCCGACTGAAAGAGAGATGATCTATATCGGTGGTGGTGCAGGCATGGCTCCACTGAGATCTCATATTTTCCATTTATTCCACACGGAGAAAACTCATAGAAAAGTTTCTTACTGGTATGGTGGTAGATCCAAAAAAGAACTTTTTTACACTCCTCAATTCAGGGCAATCGAAAAAGAATTTCCAAATTTCCAATTCAATATTGGATTATCCGAGCCCCTTCCTGAGGACAACTGGAAAATCAAAAAGTCATTGGATGACAAAGAAGCTGATGGTTATGTAGGATTTATCCACCAAGTTCTTTTCGAAAATTATCTCAAAAATCATTCGGAACCGGATGAGGTTGAATACTACCTTTGCGGGCCTCCATTGATGAATGCGGCAGTTCTCAAATTGCTGGATGATATAGGAATTCCTCAGGAGAACATAAGATTTGACGACTTCGGAGGATAAAGAATTTAAATCCCGCTCAGGCGGGTTTTTTTATTTTACGGGATTAAGATTTTCACTCAGTCTGTGTTTTTTCAGCTCTTTTATTAAAAGAATTAATCATATCTGAATTTTTTTAAATTCCTCATTTGGGATGTAATTCAAATGAGGAATTGAGGATCAATTTTGATTATTTTTACTTCACACCTCACCCCTTATGAATATCCAATCCTTTTTTGACCCAGTAGCAGAATACCTTTGGCAGAATAAACATACGGAGAACTCGATCTTCCGTCAGCTTCATTTTCATGGTGAGGAATTTCCGGACCTGAAAGGAGTACAGATTGCATTAGTTGGTTTAAAGGAAACCCGTGGTGTAAAGAAAACCGAGAGTGTAGAGCGCGGAAGTTCGGAAATCAGAGAAAAGCTTTACGAACTTAAGAAAGGTTTCGGTTCTTACCGGGTTGCAGATCTTGGCGATCTCATTTCAGGAGAAACCCTGGCGGAAACCTATCAGCGAATTCAACAGGTAGGTGAATACCTGATGAAGCACCAGATTCTTCCTATTTACTTTGGAGGAACCCACGACTTGGATTACGGCCAATATTTGTCTTATCAAAAGATGAAAAAACTGGTGAGCCTCCTGACAGTGGATGCAAAACTGGATATGGAGGAGGAAGGAATGATGTCTGACCAACACACACAGGAAATCATTCTCCATCAGCCCAACTTCCTTTTTACTTATGCCCATTTAGCCTATCAAAGTTTTTTGGTTGACCCAACTTTGATCAATGTGGTTGAAAAACTCTATTTTGAGCATATAAGACTGGGAAAAGTAAGGTCAGATTTTAAGGAAATTGAGCCGTTAATTCGGAATTCTGATTTGTTGAGTTTCGATTTATGTGCCATTCAATCAACAGATGCGCCGGGATGTTTGGATGCTCAGCCATTTGGATTGACGGCTGAGGAGGCTTGTCAGATTTGTTGGTTTGCAGGGATGAATGAAAAACTCAGCTCGATCGGAATCTATGGCTACGAGCCATATTATGACGATTCTCAAAATAAAACTGCCAAAGTGGTGGCAGTGATGATTTGGTATTTTATAGAAGGGTTCTATTCCCGAAAAGACAGCTTATCATTCAAAAGCAGTGATTACACCAAGTACACGGTTTCACTGGATACCAAACCCAACACTTTGATTTTCTACAAGAGTAAAAGAAGTGGTAAATGGTGGATGGAAATCCCTCATAACGAGACCGATAAATTCGACAGAGTAAGTACAGTTCCTTGTAGTTACTCGGACTATCAAATGGCGCAAAAAGGAGAAATCCCTGAGCGCTGGATCAATGCCCAAATCAAATTGTATTGATGAAAGTGTACACCCGGCAACAGCTTGCACTAAGAAATGGTCAGGACAAACCGGAAATATGGGTGGCGTATCAGGGAATTATTTACGATGTTTCCGCTTCCAGACTATGGAAAAAGGGGATGCATTACCAGCATTGGGCGGGTCAGGATTTGACTGAAGAACTGCCGGATGCTCCACATACAGACAAAGTTTTTGAAAAGTTTTTGCCCATAGGGAAGTTAGAATAAGATGATCTTAATCGCAGATAGTGGCTCCAGCAAGACAGATTGGAGAGTAATTCATAGAGATGGCAGAATCAGCCAGCATCGAGGGGTAGGGTTTAATCCTTATTACCAAACTTCTGAAGAAATGGCGATTCAGATGCGACACGATTTCCTGGTCAATCTGGAAAGTGAAATTGAAGAAATATATTATTACGGAGCCGGTTGCTCTGCTGAAAAGCGAAAGGAGGAAGTCAGGACAGCCTTGCTCACCATTTTTCCTAAAGCAAAAATTAACGTGGATCATGATCTTTCCGCAGCCGCGCATGCCACCTGTGGTCATCAGTCCGGGATCGCCTGCATTTTGGGAACTGGCTCTAATAGTTGTGATTATGACGGAAGATCAATAATAGATACGCGTCCTGCCCCAGGTTTCATTTTGGGGGATGAAGGTGGTGGAGGATATATCGGCCGGAAACTTCTGAGTGATTTCATTCACGATGAGATGCCTGCGGAAATCAAAGAAGAACTAATCAAACGCTTTCATTTGGATGCTCCGACGATTCAGGATCACGTCTATCGTCAGCCATTTCCAAACCGGTACATGGCAAGTTTTTGCAGTTTTATCACCGAGCATAAGTCCAATCCTTATTGCTACATGCTTTTCTATAATTCCTTTCAGGACTTTTTCAAAAAGTATGTATTCAAGTACAAAAACTATCAGGATAAGAAAGTAAACTTTGTGGGTTCGATCGCCTATTACAACAGTGACATCCTTCGGAAAGCAGCCCTGGATTCCAACATTCAAACCAATCTGATCATCGCAAGCCCGATTGCCGGACTCACACTTTACCATCAAGAAATCCTATGAAATCAAGCATGACGCAAACAACACAAACTGGAATGATTACCCTTCTTGCGAGATTCCATGTGGCAAATAAAAATCAATTATAAACACATGAAATCGAGCATGACGCAAGTGTCACACAGAGAAATGATTACCCTTCTTGCGAGATTCCATATGGCAAATAAAAATCAATTATAATCATATGAAAGTAACCGAAAGCACTTCGAATTATGATAACCTGGAGCAAATGGGAATTTCCGAATTACTTCAAAATATCAATGCAGAGGATTACAAGGTGCCCATAGCGGTGAAAGAAGTTATTCCGGCAATTTCAGCTTTAGTGGGCCAAATCGTGCCTCGGATGGAAAGAGGTGGAAGATTGGTTTATATAGGAGCAGGGACCAGCGGGAGACTTGGAGTGTTGGATGCATCTGAGTGTCCGCCCACTTATGGAGTTCCGCACGACTGGGTTTTGGGATTGATAGCCGGGGGAGATTCAGCTATTCGAAAAGCAGTCGAAAATGCAGAAGACGATGCTGAGCAGGCTTGGAAAGATATTCTCGCTTATGGATTTAATCAAGATGATACCGTCATCGGAATCGCTGCATCGGGTTCGACTCCATATGTAATTGGAGGAGTAAATTCTGCAAAAGCTAACGGCTTATTGACTGGTTGTATCACTTGCAATCCCCAATCACTACTCGCCTCAAGTGTGGACTTTGCAATTGAGGTCGTTGTAGGTCCTGAGTTTGTGACGGGTAGTACCCGGATGAAAGCAGGAACTGCCCAAAAGCTGGTTTTGAACATGATCTCCACAACGGTGATGATAAAACTGGGTCGTGTTAAAGGAAATAAAATGGTAGATATGCAACTTTCCAATGCTAAACTGGTGCAGCGCGGAACGAAAATGATCATGGAAGCGACAGGATTGGATGAAAAAACTGCTCATGAATTATTGCTTTCCGAAGGCTCAGTAAGAAAGGCGACAGAATATTACTACCAAAATAAAGCATAAGCAGGCGCGGAAATATTTTTAAAGGCCATAGAAGTAAATCCCCACTTTGCCCTTATCTTTGCATCCCGATTAAGCGTTTGAAAACCAAGCGCTTAATTTTCTCAACTTCAATACAGCAGTGATGCTGCAACTCCCCATGAAAAGAAATAATTCAAGCAAACCATTTTTTAAAGAGGGTCGAAAAGATTCTGATTCCTCCAAGTCCGCTGGCAAAAGCAGCTACCAGGGTAAATCCAATTCCGGCGAAAAGGGTAAAGACTTCAGATCTGACAAACCAAGCGCAGGTAAAAAATCCTTTGGAAAGAAGGACGACTCATTCTCCAAACCATCTTTTGGCAAAAAGCCAGATTTCAAAGGCTCTTTCGGGGAGAAGAAATTCGGCAGCAAATTCAAATCGGAAGGCGACAATCGATTTGATAAAAAGCCGTTTTCAGGAGATAGCAAAGGAAGATATTCAGATTCATCTGACCGTCCAAAAGGAGAAAACTTCGGACCGAAAAAGTTCGAAGATAAAAAAGGAGGCACTTTCGGTAAGAAGCAGTTCTCCACCAAAAGAGAAGATGAATCATCTTCCGAGCGCCCGAGAAGA
>VFKK01000248.1 GCA_009885605.1 Cyclobacteriaceae bacterium
ACGTCAGATATTCTTACTCATATTTTCTGCATTATTTTTTTTCTCTTGCTCCAAACAAGAGTCCGAGGAAACCAACCTCTTTGAATTGATTGATAAAAACTGGACTGGTATTGATTTCAAAAATCAACTCACTTACAACGAGCAAATCAACCCCTACACTTTTAGAAACTTTTATAATGGGGCTGGAGTTGCAACTGGTGATATCAACAATGATGGTTTGGTAGATATTTTTTTAGCGGGCAACCAAACGGCAAATAAGCTTTATCTGAACAAAGGAGATTTCAAATTCGAAGATATCACCGAGAAAGCAGGCTTAGTCATTCCTGGAATTTGGTCTACAGGAGTCAGTATGGCAGATATCAATGGAGATGGTTTTTTGGATATTTATATCTGTAAGTCCGGCCCCATAGGGGGGGACAAGAGACATAATGAGCTATTTATCAATAATGGAGATTTGACCTTTTCAGAAAAATCCAAGGAATATGGAATTGCTGATGAAGGCCTGTCCCAACATGCTGTCTTTTTTGATTTTGACAAAGATGGTGACTTGGATATGTACCTTCTCAACAATTCAGCCAGATCCATTGGCATCAATGACTTGCGCATTGGACAAAGAGAAGTCAGAGATACTCTGGGGGGTAATAAACTGTACGAAAACAATAAAGGTAAGTTTATTGATATAAGTGAGGCAGCGGGGATTTATGGTTCAGCTATTGGGTATGGACTGGGAGTGACGGCTGCAGACATCAACAAGGACGGTTGGCCGGACTTATATGTATCCAATGATTTTTTTGAAAAAGATTACCTCTACATCAACAATGGCAATGGAACATTTACCGAGTCTTTAGAAGACATGATTACTGAAATAAGTATGGGTTCCATGGGGGCTGACATTGCTGACTTAGATAACAATGGATGGCCCGATATTTTTGTTACAGAAATGTTGCCGGCCTCTTTGGAGAGGATCAAAACCAAGACACCTTTTGAGGAATGGGATAAGTATCAAGCTAATGTTCAATCTGGATACTTTCATCAGTTTACAAGGAACACCTTACAGAAAAACTTAGGATATCAGCCAGGATCAAACCAAATACATTTTGTAGATGTAGCAAGGCAATCCGGTCTTCACGCTACAGATTGGTCTTGGGGAGCTTTGATTTTTGACGTGGATAATGATGGCCTGAAAGACATCTTTGTGGCAAATGGAATTGTGAAGGATCTGACAGATTTTGATTACGTAGACTACTATGTCAACAACCAAAATTTAATTTCCCAATTCAAGAGAGACAGTGTTTTGCTTACCAAAATGATTGATGAGTTTCCATCTGTACCACAACAAAATTTTCTTTTCAAGAATCTCGGGGATTTTCAATTCAAAAATATAGCTGCTACAGCTGGAATGGAGCAGCTTTCCTTTTCAACCGGTGCATCTTATGCCGATTTTGATAATGATGGGGATCTGGATTTGATCGTCAATAACCTCAACAGTGAAGTGTCCATATTTAAAAATAATAGTAGGGAAATTAACGAAAATCATTTTCTCCAACTCGAACTGAAAGGTCAATTTGGAACTCAGGTGACACTTTATGCCGAAGGACAGCAATTTTTTGCAGAGCATCATCCTGTCAAAGGTTATATGTCTTCTGTTGACCATAAGCTTCATTTTGGTCTAGGAAAAATCAAAAAACTTGACTCAATTCAAGTCCTTTGGCCAGATTCCCGTATTACTATAATGCGAGACGTTCCCACAGATCAGCTACTTTCACTAAATCCTAAATCAGCCAATTCAACCAAATACTCTCAGGAAATTCATACTTCACTTTATTTTTCCCAACCAAACGGAGTATTCCCATGGAAACATGAAGAAAGTGATTTTATTGACTTTGACAGGGATAGACTCCGTTTTCATATGATTTCCAATGAAGGTCCAAAGGTTGCATTGGCAGACATCAATGGGGATGGATTGGATGATCTGTTTCTGCCAGGAGCCAGAGAACAAGCCTCTTCAATATGGAATCAACAAGAGGACGGGAAATTCAAATTGCATCAGAGTTTTGAAGAAGCTGCATTGTCAGAAGATGTTGACGGGTTGTTTTTCGATGCAGATGGAGATGGAGACCAGGATCTGTATGTAGTCAGTGGCAGCCTTGAATTCTCTGTCAAAAACCTGAATTATCTTGATCGGCTTTATCTGAATAATGGCAAAGGACAGTTCCATCTATCTGAAGGAAAATTGGTATCGCGGTATGAAAGTTCATCTTTTGTCAAGGCTTTTGATCATAATAATGATGGCAAAATGGATTTACTTTTGGGGACCAGAACAGTTCCCTTTGCTTATGGCATTCCGGTAGATTTGGTGTTATTGGAAAATCAGGGAGATGCTGTTTTCATTGATAAAACCAAGACTTTAGCACCTGATTTCATAGAAGCAGGTATGGGAAGAGATGCCTGGATCGGAGATTTGGATGGGGATAAACTTGAAGAAATCTTGATTGTAGGCGAATGGACTGGCATTAAAGTATTTAAAAAGATTCAAGGTCAATTCAAGGATCTTTCAGCGAGTTTCGGATTTGAAAAGACTGCAGGTCTTTGGAATACAGTTCACGTAGTAGATATAGATGGAGACGGCCTCTTAGATGTTCTAGCAGGAAATATGGGATTAAATACCCGTCTATTGGCATCGCCCGAAAAACCTATGCGGCTACACATCAATGATTTTGACCAAAATGGCAGTATTGAACAGATACTTACACAGTTTGACGGGGAAATGAGTTTTCCCATGGTTTTGAAGCCCGCATTACTGAAGCAACTTCCTGTTTTAAGAAAGCAATTGTTGACTTATGATAACTATAAAAACAAACGTTTAGAAGACTTGTTTCCTCCGGAAGTACTCTCCCGAAGTGTGGTTTTAGAAGCTCATACCTTGGAAACGAGCCTGTACATGAACCAAGGGAATGGTAACTTTGCTAAAGCAAAATTACCATCTGAAATTCAAAATAGTCCAGTTTATGCCATCCATTCATTCAGAGATGATTTTGGCAAAATTCACTTACTTTTTGGTGGAAACCAAAGCAGGTTTAAGCCTGAACTGGGGATCAACATGGGAAGTTATGGTTGGCATTTGACGGGAAGCAATCATTTAAATCTACATGTGTTAACTGCCACCGAATCAGGCTTTTTTGTAAAAGGTGAAATCAGAGATATCAAATCCATGATGACTTCTAAAGGTAAAAAACTCCTTGTAATGAGAAATGATAACACCCCAATAATATTTGAGTTTAAAGAGTAATATTTTTAGCCTAGGGCCTCAGGAAATCTCGGAGTTCCGATCTGGGGTTTATTTTCAACAGGAAAATGGAAGTTTCTCTTTCACTCCTTTTCCATCCACTGCCCAACTCAGCCCAGTTTTAAGTATGAACTGGGAGGATGATTCCAAAACAATCTGGCTGGGAGGAAACTTCTCCGGCTTCCGGGTTGATTTGGGAAAAAGTACTGCTTCGGCATTCTCTGCCTGGAAATGGGAGAATGAGGGCTTCGGAAAAGTTTCTGTCTCGACCACAATTCCTGCCCAATCAGAGGTTCGAAATCACAGATCCATTTCGGTTTCACGGTTTCCGGGAAAAGCTGGCGCATTGTCATCATTAACAATGGAAAGGTTTATTGGGTTTCAACCCCATAAAAACTTGATAAATATCATTTGTTGCGGTGTTAATTTCCGATAGCTTTGGAATCCAAAGACCTAGAAATCTGGTTTGGCAAACTAGGGTCAGCCATGAATCTTCCAAATTATTATACTGAATACTAACCTCCTATATGCGTAACCTCACCTTACTCATGCTCACAGGACTCCTTCTGTTTGCATTTTCCTGCAAGGAACCAGTTGACTACACCAATGCGATTACAGATGGATCCTATTTGGACCAGGCACAGACCAGAATCACGCAGGTCATCATTCATGATATTTTTTCGCCGCCGGTAGCAACCAGGATCTATTCTTATTCATCTTTGGCAGCCTATGAAGTTGCCGCTGCAACAGATACTTCAAATTACTCTTCCCTTTTGGGGCAGCTGAATGGTTCGGAGAAAGTGACTTTCACCGTGCCTCAAAATATCTATCCGCCACTCGCTTCTCTCGCTGCCTATTATCACGTAGGAACAGCTTTGATTTTCTCTGAGGAAATGATGAACGAGCACCGGGATGCAGCTTTTGCAGCGCTCAAAGAAAAAGGAATTCCCGAGGATGTTTTTGAGGCTTCTGTGAAATTCGGTCAGGAAGTGGGCGAAGTTATTAAGGCTTACTCAAAAAAAGATAACTATCATCAGTCACGGTCCTTTCCAAAATACACAGTAACATCTGGTCAGGAAGGAACCTGGCAACCAACGCCTCCTGCTTACATGGAGGGAATAGAACCAAGCTGGAACAAGATCCGAACTTTTGTATTGGACTCAGCATCGCAATTCAAGCCACTTCCGCCGCCGCCATTTTCTACAGAGCCCGGAAGTGAGTTTTATAAACTTGCCAAAGAAGTCTATGACGTGAAGCAAGCGATGACTGAAGCTCAACGAGATGTCGCTATGTTCTGGGATTGCAATCCTTACAAAGTGAATGTAAAAGGCCATGTGATGTTTGCCGAGAAAAAGATCACGCCCGGTGGTCACTGGATGAGTATCTCCACGATTGCTTCCAAAGCTGCGAAGAAAGACTGGAAAGGGACTTCGGAAGCAATGGCACTTACCGCGATCTCCTTGAATGAGGCCTTTATCTCCTGCTGGGATGAGAAATACCGAAGCAGACTGATCCGTCCTGAGACGTACATCAACCAACATATAGATGAGGAATGGGTTCCGCTTTTGCAGACTCCGCCTTTTCCTGAGTATACAAGCGGACATAGCGTCGCTTCAACTGCGGCGGCTTATACGCTTGCTCAGATTTTCGGGAATGAGTTCCACCTGGTGGATAGCTCGGAAGTAGCTTATGGGCTTCCTGCAAGAGAGTTTGATTCATTTTCCCAAGCGGCAGAAGAAGCGGCTATAAGTCGATTCTATGGAGGAATTCACTACATGCCTGCGATTACTGAAGGTTCCAAACAAGGAAAACAAGTTGGAGAATTGATCTGGCAAAAAATCTCAACAAAGCCGGCAAAACTGGCGGCAATAAATTAAACTGAAAAAGCCCTGAAGGATACGGTCTTTTTCGGTTAATACAACTTCTTATTCTGAATGTAATCCTCTACTCCTTCCGGGAGAAGGTATTTAACAGAATAGCCTTCCTGAATTGACTTTCGAATAAAGGTCGCCGAAATGTCCAGCAAGGGAGCTTCGATAATTTTAATATTTGGATGGTCGAATGTTTTGGTTTCTCCGGGTCTTGGATAGACGAAGATCTCGTAATGATCTAGAATAGCCTGGTAATTCTTCCATTTAGTCAATTGGCCAAGATTATCACTTCCCAGAAAAAGGCAAAACTGATGCTGAGGATATTGATCCGCAAGATAAGTGAGCGTATCGATGGTATAGCTTGGCTTGGGCATGCGAAACTCCACATCGGAAGCTCTGAAATGATAATGATCCGTAATCGCAAGCTCGACCATTTTCAGCCGATCAAACTCATGAATCAGGGATTGGCGCTTTTTGAGTGGATTTTGCGGGCTGACCACAAACCAAACTTCATCGAGATCGGTACGATCATACAGGATATTGGCAATGATCAGGTGCCCGATATGAATGGGATTGAAGCTGCCGAAATAAAGGCCGATTTTCACGAGTTCAACTGGCTAGGAATTTTTTTACTAAGTCCTCAGCTTCAGCAGAAGAGCCGGCAAAATCGTCGTTCAGAATAGAGACGTCAAACTGTGGCTCAAATTTCGCCTCGAACTGAGCCTTGAAGATTCTTCTCGAAAGGGACTCTTCTGACTCCGTTCCGCGATCATTCAATCTGGATGCCAGCACTTCCAAACTTGGCACTTTTACAAAAATAGCCAGCGCCTGATCCCCAAAGTATTTCTTCAGAGCCAATCCGCCTTTCACATCCACATCAAAAATGACTGCTTTTTCACTGTCCCAGATTCGTTGGATTTCTTCTTTGAGCGTGCCGTAGAAGTTGCCTTCGTAGACTTCCTCCCATTCGATGAATTCATCTTCATCTATTTTTCTTTTGAATTCATCCTGGCTTAAAAAGTAATAATCCTTACCGTTTACTTCGTGGCGACCTCTTTTGTCGCGAGTACAGGCTGAGATTGAGAAACCAAGATTTGGAATATTTTTGATCAGGTGTCGAACCAGTGAGGTTTTTCCTGATCCTGAAGGGGCAGAAAAAATGATTGCCTTGCCTTGCTTCATAGCTTATTTGATGCCTTGAATCTTCTGACGGATAGAGTCCGACAATTCAGACGGTACTGCTTGTTTTGTACATTTGGTTTTAAGGACTTCACGAATGGCCTGCTCCAGGTGATAATGCTCAAAACAGGGCTGACACTTGGCCAACTTGTCATTCATTATTTCTTTGCCGCCTTGTGTCATGTCACCGTCCAGGATACTTTCCAGGAGCTCAAAGCACTTGGTTACATCGCTGCATTGCAACTTTCTCTCTCCGGATGATTGTGAGTTCATTTCCATTGGTAATTATTCATTAAAATTCTGCCTCTTCTTCTTCACCTTCCGTATTGTAGCCCATGTTTTGGGCATAGCCTCTCAATTTATCTTTCAATAGATTGCGCGCTCTATGAAGTCTGGATCGTACCGTCCCGATTGGGATATCGAGGATCTTCGCCATCTCCTCATAGGTGAATCCCTCTAAGTCACATAGTATAATAACCGTTCGGAAGTCCACTGCAAGACTGTTCAGAGCATTTGAGATCTCATCTCCCAGCATGTCTTTGACAGACTCCGCCCTCAAATCGGTGGTACTCTGATAGTCAACATCATCAGAGTTGTAATAAGTTTCCACCTCCTGATAATCGACTTTTATCGGCTGCTTGCTCTTCTTCCGATACTCATTGATGAAGCTGTTTTTCAGAATTCGAAACAGCCAAGCCTTGGCATTTGTGCCCTGCTCGAAAGAATTGATGAATCGATAAGCCTTGAGATAAGTGTCCTGCACGAGATCCTTGGCATCATCCTCATCGAAGGTAAGCCGGTAAGCAAAATTGTACATGGAATCTATGTGCGGCATAAACTCCCCATCAAAGATGGTGTTTTTCTCTTCCTGAGAATATTTCCGTCGCTGTACTTCAGACATAAGTTTCAAAAGTAACGATTGGCTCAAATTATACCTAGGCATTGGCAGGAATTCAGTTGATTTCCTTTATTTTGTATTCGATTCTCGTTCGGGTCCCCGCGCATTGATTCTCCTTCAGCCTTATTGGTGAATATGTTTTTCTTCAGACTGCTGTCTTACCTGCCTCTTCCGATATTATACCTGTTTTCAGATTTATTGTATTTGGTTGCCAGGTTTGTGATTGGCTACCGCAAAAAAGTTATCGAGGAAAATTTGAGATCTGCTTTCCCGGAGAAATCGGAAGCAGAACGAAAAAAGATCCGAAACAAGTTTTATCGGAATTTCACTGATTCCTTTGCCGAGACAATAAAGATTCTGACCATATCAGAAGATGAAATGAGAAGAAGGTTTCATCTGGTAAACCAGGATTTGCCTGACGCCGCAGTAAAAGGAGGAACCAGCGCTATCATGACGGCAGGTCATCTTTTCAATTGGGAAATGGCCATCGTCGCAATCGCTCTGAATTCCGAAGTCGTGGCAGAAACGGTTTATTTGAAAGTGAATAATCCGTTTTTCAACCGATTAATCTTGAATATCCGGACGCATTTTGGAGGCGTGATGACTGAGAAAAGGGATTTTAGAAAAAGTATGATTACGATGAGAAACTCCCCTCGGATTGTTCAGCTTGCCTCTGACCAAAGACCTTCAAGTTCGGAAAACCGATACCAACGGGAATTTATGAATCGGCCGGCGGTGTTCTTTGAAGGCGCGGAGTTTTTGGCAAAAAAAATGAAGCTTCCGGTGTTTTTCGGAACAGTGACCAAAGTCAGGCGAGGGCATTATTCACTTGAAATGTCCAATTTGGCGTCTCCCCCCTATGATTCTGCCCAGCCACATAGCATTACAGATGCGTTCTGCAAAAAACTGGAAGAAAATATCCGATTACAGCCTGAATTATATTTGTGGAGTCATAAGCGATGGAAGATTTCCTGAACTTAAGTGTTGATATGTAGAGTTGAAAAATAAATGGATTACCTCAAAAGCTTAAATCCCCAACAGCGCGAAGCTGTAGAACATACTGACGGACCGGTGATGATCATCGCAGGTGCAGGCTCGGGCAAAACCCGGGTACTTACCTATCGCATTGCCCACCTCATCCATGCTAAAGGAGTCGACGCTTTCAATATTCTCTCGCTGACTTTTACAAATAAAGCAGCAGCCGAGATGAAGCATCGAATCGAATCTCTGGCAGGACTCGATGCTCGAAATACCTGGATGGGAACTTTTCACTCTGTATTTGCTAAAATCCTTCGAGTCGAAGCACATAAAATTGGCTACCCTCCCAACTTCACCATATACGATTCGGACGATTCCAAATCACTTCTTCGCACCTTGGTGAAAGAACTTCGGCTTGATGATAAAGTCTACAAACCGAGCGTCGTGCTTTCCCGGATTTCCGGGGCAAAAAACCGCTTGATTTCCTGGCAGACTTATCAAAATGACCCTTTTGTGAAAGCGGATGACGAAGCTGCCATGAAGCCGAGACTTGGGGAAATCTATCAGCGCTATCAGGATCGCCTCTTCAAAGCCGGAGCGATGGATTTTGACGATTTGCTTTTCAATACGAATGTACTTTTCCGGGATCATCCTGAAGTCCTCAACAAATACCAGCAGCGATTCAAATACGTGATGGTGGACGAGTTTCAGGATACCAACCTTTCGCAGTACCTGATTACCAAAAAACTCGCCGCCGTCCACCAGAATATCTGTGTGGTGGGAGACGATGCACAAAGTATCTACGCTTTCCGCGGCGCGGATATTCAGAACATTCTGAACTTTGAAAAAGATTATCCGGACCTGTTTGTGGTGAAATTGGAGCAAAATTACCGCTCCACCAAAACCATCGTGGAAGCTGCAAACTCGATCATTGACAAAAATAAAGCGCAGCTCAAAAAGCTAGTTTGGACTTCCAATCCGGAAGGCGACTTGATCGAACTCATCAAAGCAACTTCGGATAATGAGGAAGGAAGGATAGTCGCGACGACTATATTCGAAGAGAAAAACAACAAGAAACTCAACAACAGAGATTTCGCGATCCTCTATCGAACTAACTCTCAGTCGAGATCGATGGAAGAAGCTCTTCGTAAATTAAACTTGACATACAAGATTGTCGGAGGACTTTCCTTTTATCAGCGAAAGGAAATCAAAGACATCATGGCATACATGAGATTCACGGTTAATCCCTCGGATGAAGAAGCTTTCAAGCGAATCATCAATTATCCAAAACGTGGAATCGGAGATACCTCGGTGGAAAAAATCCTGGTTTCAGCCTACGAGCACGACATTCCGCTTTGGGATGTAGTTCAGAACGCACATAGCTTTTTGGGTGGAAAAGCAGGGAATTCAGTATTTGATTTCTCTACCACAATCAAATCATTCCAGATTGAAGTAGAGAGGAAAGACGCTTTTGAAGCAGCAAGCACCATAGCAAAGCAAAGTGGACTTTTGCGAGAGCTGTATGAAGACAAAACCATCGAAGGCCTCAACCGGTACGAAAACGTACAGGAACTCCTGAATGCAATCAAAGAATACGTCGACAATCCGGAAAACCCGGAGAAAAATCTCGGAGCGTTCCTTCAGGAAATCGCCTTGCTGTCCGACAACGATCAGGACAAAGACAAATCTGACGCGATCACACTGATGACGATTCACTCCTCCAAAGGCCTGGAGTTTAAGCAGGTTTTTGTGGTGGGTATGGAAGAGGATTTATTTCCTTCTCAGATGATGATGCAAAGCCGGGAAGATCTGGAGGAAGAGCGTCGGCTTTTCTACGTGGCGACCACCCGTGCGATGGATAAATTATACCTGACTTATGCGCTTACACGCTATCGATACGGACGATTGCTAAATTGTGAACCAAGTCGATTCCTCGAAGAAGTAGATCCTGCCTGCATCAAAGTGAACAAACGGATGACTTCCCGTGAGATGCCCGGCGCTTTCAGAAGTGAAGGCTTACCCGGAAGTTCGGGATTTATCGGAATCAAAAAGCAACCTGAAAACCGTGTCGCTACGACGATGAAGCTCCATGATGCGGGACCGGATTTCAAACCCTCAAATACCAATAACCTCAGAGTGGACCAACTCGTGGAGCATCCAAAATTTGGTTTTGGTAAGGTTCAAAAAATTGAAACAGAAGGACTTAATAAAAAAGCAAGCATTCAATTTGAGCATTTTGGGGAGAAAACATTATTACTTAGCTTTGCAAAGCTCAGAATTATAGACTAATCACTCGCCGCCTGCCTTTTGGTAATTTTTTTATTACCTTATACTGTGCAAAAATAGGAGGCAACATGGAGCATTTTGAACCTGACAAACAACGACTTATTTTGAAAGAATACGGCAAAAATATTCAACGCCTGGTGGATCATATCACGGCTATTGAAGACCGCGAAAAGCGCACCCAAAGCGCCTACACTGTCATCGAGATCATCAAACAACTGAATCCTAACATGAAAGCGGAGACAGATCAGAAGCTTTGGGATGACGTGTATATCATGTCTGATTTCAAGTTGGACATCGACGCTCCTTTTCCGATGCCTGAAAAAGAACTTTTGGGGAAAAGACCCCAGCCAATTGGCTATCCAAAAGGTGAAGTAAAATTCAAACATTATGGCAGAAACATCGAAAAACTAATCGAAAAGGCGATCGAAATAGAAAATGACGAAGAGCAGGAAGCTGCAATCATTTTCATCGGTCAGCTGATGAGAAGTTTTCACTCTACCTGGAACAGAGAGAATTTTGACGATGGGATCATCCTCGACGATATCAAAACTCTCTCAAAAGGCAGACTTCATATCGATCTTGAAAAAGTCCGTGAAAACAGCCTTTTCGAATCCAACACAAGAAGAGATTTCAAAATCCCTCATATCGAAGAGGAGCATAGCAAAAAAAGCAACCGGAATAATCATATCAAACGTCGACCAAGTGGTGGTGGTGGCGGCCATATCAACAAAAAACGTAGAAATTAATGGCATCATTCCGGGTCAAAGGAGGAATTAAGCTGAAAGGCGAAATCATTCCTCAAGGAGCAAAAAATGAAGCTCTTCAAATCCTTTGTGCGGTATTGCTTACTGCCGAGAAAGTCACCATCAATAAAGTTCCTAACATCCGCGACGTCAATAAACTCATCGAGTTGCTTGGTGATATGGGCGTGAAGGTGAGTCAAAATGGTCCTGAATCTTACACTTTTCAAGCAGATGATGTAAATCTTGCTTATCTGGAAACTGAAGATTTCCTTAAAAAAGCTTCAGCACTCAGGGGTTCCGTCATGATTCTTGGTCCCTTATTGACAAGATTTGGAACGGGTAAACTTTCTAAGCCGGGTGGAGATAAAATTGGTCGGAGAAGAATGGATACTCACTTTTTTGGTTTCCAAAAGCTGGGTGCCGAATTCCATTACGATTCCAAAAATGAGATTTTTCACATCGATGGTAAAAATCTGAAAGGAGCTTACATGCTTCTCGATGAGGCTTCTGTCACCGGAACTGCCAATATCATCATGGCAGCTGTGATGGCTGAGGGAAAAACAACCATCTACAACGCGGCCTGTGAACCTTATCTTCAGCAGCTTTGTGATATGCTGAATCGCATGGGTGCAAAAATCACCGGTGTTGGCTCCAACTTGCTTTACATTGACGGCGTCGAAAAACTAGGAGGAACAGACCACACCATGCTTCCGGACATGATCGAGATCGGTTCTTTCATTGGTCTCGCGGCCATGACTCAATCAGAAATTACCATCAAGGATTGTCAGATCCATCGACTTGGAATCATTCCTGAGACTTTCCGCAGGATGGGAATCAAATTGGAATTCAGAGGAGATGATATTTTCGTTCCCGCTCAAAAGCATTACGAAATTGAGACTTTCATTGATGGCTCCATTCTTACTGTTGCCGATGCTATCTGGCCGGGATTTACTCCTGACTTGCTCAGCATCGTTTTAGTGACTGCAACTCAAGCCAAAGGAACCGTGCTAGTGCATCAGAAAATGTTTGAATCCAGACTCTTTTTCGTCGATAAATTGATTGACATGGGAGCACAGATCATTCTTTGTGATCCACACCGAGCGACTGTAATTGGATTGGACCGGAAATATCCGCTTCGAGGCGTAAGAATGACTTCCCCGGATATCCGTGCGGGAGTATCTCTTTTGATTGCGGCCCTGTCTGCCACCGGAACTTCTGTCATCGACAACATCGAGCAAATCGACCGGGGCTACCAATACATTGATCAGCGATTGAATGCGCTGGGAGCAGAAATCGAACGCCTGCCATAATCTCAAAGGGAGCTTTTCAAAGCTCCTTTTTTTTTATCTGAGCCCATAAAAAACGCCATTTTCAGGTATTCTCTCTCCAAAGAAACTCACCTGAAAATTTTTGATCGGAAGAAGAAGCATTTTTCACGAAGTATATCTGGCTCAGCTTATCTCCTTTCCATTTTTTTGGTAACTTCTGAGCTCAAAGCTCAACCCAGTTTAACCCTATGACTAAGAAAAAACTCCGAAGCCAGGAATGGTACGGACGTACCGGAAAAGACGGATTTATCTACAGATCCTGGATGAAAAACCAGGGATTTCCACACCATCTTTTTGAAGGAGATAAACCCGTCATCGGAATTTGTAATACCTGGTCCGAACTCACCCCTTGCAATGCTCACTTCCGCGATTTAGCAGAAGCTCTCAAGCGTGGAATCTGGGAAGCCGGCGGTTTCCCGCTGGAATTCCCCGTGATGTCGCTCGGTGAATGCTCGATCAAACCAACCGCAATGCTTTTCCGAAACCTGGCCAGCATGGACGTAGAGGAAAGCATCCGGGCCAACCCAATGGATGGTGTGGTGTTGATGTGCGGCTGTGATAAAACCACTCCTTCTTTGGTGATGGGTGCGGCTTCCGTCGACATACCTGCGATGGTACTTTCCGGCGGACCGATGCTTGTGGGAAGATTTAAAGGAAAGAAAATTGGCACTTCCGACATCTGGAGGTTTGCCGAGGAATATAAATTAGGCAAACTCAGTCAGGAAGAATTCATAGAAGCGGAATCCGCGATGTCGCGATCTGTAGGACACTGTGCACCGATGGGTACCGCCTCCACCATGGCAGGAATGGTCGAAGCGCTCGGGTTGTCTTTGCCGGATAATGCAACGATACCGGCTGCTGATTCACGAAGGAAAGTTTTGGCACACATGACCGGGATTCGAATCGTGGAAATGGTAAAAGAGGATCTTAAAATGAGTCAGATTCTGACCCGGAAAGCCTTTGAAAATGCCATCATGGTCAATGCAGCTTTGGGTGGATCGACCAATTTTATCCTTCACCTGACAGCGATTGCCAAGAGAATAGGAGTGCCTTTGGACCTGGAAGATTTTGATCATTTCTCTTCGAAAATCCCCCTAATTGCCAACGTGCAGCCTTCAGGTGAAAACTGGGTGGAAGACCTTTTCTACGCCGGCGGACTTCCTGCGGTAATGAAGGAAATTGAAAAATTCCTTCATACTGATGCGATCACCGCCAATGGAAAAACCATCGGACAAAATATCGAAAAAGCCGAATGCTACGATCGCAATCTGATCGGAACCGTCGAGAATCCTATCAAACCGGAATCAGGAATCGCTGTGCTCAAAGGCAATCTTTGCCCAAATGGAGCCGTGTTGAAACCATCCGCCGCCAGTCCGCATTTGCTCACTCATACCGGAAGAGCAGTAGTGTTTGAAAACATCGATGACTTCAAAGCCAGAATCGACAGCCCTGAGCTGGATATTGACGAAACCTGTGTGATGGTCATGAAAAATGTAGGTCCAAAAGGCTATCCAGGAATGCCGGAAGTCGGCAATATGGCCCTGCCGAAAAAATTGCTGGAAGCGGGAGTTAAAGACATGATTCGGATTTCAGATGGACGAATGAGCGGGACGGGTTATGGAACCGTTGTGCTTCACGTATCGCCGGAATCTGCTATCGGCGGACCATTGGCTTTTGTGCAGAATGGAGATATGATCGCACTTAATGTTCCTGCAAGAAGTTTGAACCTGTTAATTTCCGACGAAGAAATGGAAGCCCGAAAAACAGGTTTCAAACCTCTCCAACTTCCGTACGAGAGAGGGTATGTGAATTTGTTTCTTGACAAAGTAAATCAGGCTCACGAAGGAGTGGATTTTGATTTCCTTCAGGGAAGTTCCGGCTCAGAAGTGAAGCGCGATTCGCATTAAAAATCTAATAAATACCCTCCAGGGCTTCAGTAATACTTTTGGAACCCTGGAGGATTTATCAAATTGTCAGTTTTCTTTTACCAATATATCCCACCAATGAAAACTCAAAAAGTAGCCATCATCACCGGAGCAGGACAGGGAATCGGCTTGGAGATAGCGCGCAAATTAGTGGAGGAAGGCACTCATATCATTCTGAATGACATCGAAAAACGTCTGACTGAGGAGGCTGTTGCTTCACTTAGCCAGATTGGGAAATCTTCAGTTCTGGGTTGCTCGGGAGACTCTTCCTCAGAGGAAGTTATTTTTGAATTGGTTGATTTGGCACTCAGGAATTTTGGAAGAATCGATCAATTAGTGGCTAATGCGGGAATTACACTTTTCGGAAGCTTTTTGGAATATAGTCGAAATGACTTCTTTGAAGTGACTCGGGTCAATCAGGCTGGTACTTTTTTTCTGACTCAAGCCGTTGCGCAAGTAATGAAAAATCAGAAATCAGGTGGAGCTATTCTTCTGACTTCTTCCGTCACTGCTCACCAAAGTCATGCAAACCTTGCGGCTTATGCCATGAGCAAAGCCGCAATCGAAATGCTTGCCAAAAACTTGGTTTTAGAATTGGCTCCTTTGGGCATCCGAATAAATACAATTGCCCCCGGTGCCACTCTCACCGAGCGAACCGCTTCTGATCCCGATTATGCAAAAACCTGGGCGAAATTAACTCCGCTTGGAAAACCTGCTGCAGTAAATCAGATTGCAGACGCAGCCGTTTTCTTACTTTCAGACGCAGCAAGCCATATTACCGGTCAAACTCTGATTGTTGACGGAGGCTGGACAAGTATAAGCCCATCTCCTTATGCATGAAAATCAAGAGATCGTTTTCTCAAATCTAAAATTTTACCATCAGGCGCCCGCACCGTGGGAGCTTCATGGTGAAGGAATCATTTTGGTTTACAAGTTTTCCAAGGATTGGGTCGAAAATCACGGGCATCTTCCTAACTATCTAAAAGGGAAGTTCAAAGGAGGTTTGGGCTATGTAATGCTGGTGAATTATGAAAAATCACCTGTTGGGCCCTATCATGAACTCTTGATTATTCCCGGAAAATTCAGAAAATCCCGGAAGCAAGCCATCACCAAAATCTACGTAGATTCTGAAGCGAGTACCCAAAACGGCAGGGCTAATTGGGGCATTCCAAAGGAAACGCTTCCTTTTGTTTGGGAGAAAAATGGCGGGGAAGACTTAATTAGGATCAAAGACGGAAATAAGACCGTTTTTTCCTGTGATGTCAAACCCTGGGGAATTCCTTTTCCCACTTCCACTTCCTTTCTGCCAATTAACCTGGAGCAAACCTGGAATAAGATCCATTTTCTCACAAAGCCAACCGGAAGCGGAATAGCAAAACTAGCCAAAGTGAAAAACCTGGTAGTTGATCCGGATTATTTTCCTGATATCAGTAAGTTGAAGCCACTTTTAGCTGTAAAAATCAAGCCGTTTCACATCACTTTCCCTGCGCCCTTGTATGGGGACAAATAAGTTTCAGGACTCCTTCATCATCCTTACAGGTGCGGGTTCGGGAATCGGCAGAGAGATCTTGCGTTTACTTTATCACTCAACTCAGAAGATCCTGGCTGTTGATTTCAATCAGCAATTGTTGGATAGGTTGAAAGAGGATTTCCCTTCAATCTATACTTTGAAAACTGATCTCAGTCAAAAAGAGGGAAATCAATTGGTTTTAGATTGGGTAAAAACACATTGGCAAAGAGTGGATTTTTGTTTTGCAAATGCCGGAAAAGCCGAGTATGGGCAAGCTCAGAATCAAAACTGGAAAAATTCAGATCAGCTTTTTCAACTTAACGTCCACAGCCCGATCCAACTTGGTTTAGCTTAGAAAACGCTTTTCCCTGACACCCAATTTCGATTGATTATTACTGCCTCAGCCATGTCCTTTTGGACGATTCCCGGCTACAGCTTATATGCATCGACCAAGGCCGCTTTGCTTCAATGGGCAGAAACTGTATGGGCGGAAAGATCCGGAAACTGGCTGACATTGGTTTTTCCGATTGCAACAACCACCGGTTTTTTCAAGGCGGCGGGAAAAAATGTTCCGCGGCCGTTTCCTCAGCAAAATGCTTCAATCGTTGCAAAAAGTATCCTTTCAGGAGTAGCAAAGGAAAAAACCAAAATCTTTCCTTCCACACTTTTTTATTTGATGCTTAGGTTGAATAAAATTCTTCCTATTATCCTTCCCATTTACCAATCAATTGAATACCACAAGTATAATATTTGGCTCAAAAATCAATTGGAAACCTGAGTCTGTTAACTTTACAAAAAACCCTTTCCTCCATGAAAAATATCTCCTTCATCGTTCTCTTAATCTGGGCATTGAGTGCCTGCGAACCTAAAGCAACTTATCCGGATACACTGCCCATGAAAGTGGCTTTGGCGTATGGATTTGACAAGTTTGAAGATGTAAACACGATCGCCTACACCTGGAATGTGAGACGTGACTCAGTCACTGTGATCACGAGGGATTGGAAGTGGAATATCAAAGAGGGCACAGTCTACTATGCCACTCCCGACACGAGCTATACATACAGTCTCGACATGCCGGCTGATTCTTTGCCGGTTGCGGACAAAGGATTTATCAATGATAAATATTGGCTGATGTTCCCCTTTCAGTTGGGTTGGGATACGGGATACACTTATGAAACCACAGAAAACGTCCCTTCACCAATCTCAGGCACCAATTCTACCCTGTTAACAATCGTGTACAAATCAGGAGAACCTGACATGCCGCTAACAGGATATACTCCTGGCGATGCTTACGACTTGTATTTAGACGAAAACAACATGATTTTGGAATGGGTATTCCGAAGAGGAAACGGAACAGAAGGCAGACCCACTACTTGGGAAAATACAGAGCAATTCGGTCCAATTAAGCTCGCTACTACGCACGCAAACGATGCCGGCGAAAAGTTTATCTGGTTTACCAATATCTCGGTGAATTAAGTTTTAGTCCACTGATCATCATCAAACCGCTTGTGGAGACGCAAGCGGTTTTTTTTATTTGGGAATGGATTATTGAAATTTTGAAAATCATTCCTAGCCGATACATTTTCATTTTCTATTAGCACCGAAAGAACGATTCGATCGTTTTTTGATCTTCGGTAAAGTCTCCTCAATTATCAATCTGAATTCCTAAATTGAAACTCAAACTCAATTTTCTGTCATGAATCCGAATAATCTTCCTCGCCGCACATTTATCAGAAATACTTCGATTTTAACAGCTGCAGGTTTAACCCTGGATCCTTTCTCTGTTTTTGCAGGGTCGGATGCCAAAGTATGGACCGTTGGAGAAATCATGGATACGTTCATTTCCCAAGTCCCAAACGCTCCCTTCCAGACTACAGTTGACACGCTGAAAATAGGTTCGCGGGAACAGGTTGTGACTGGAATAGTAACCACAATGTTTACGACTCTTGAAATCATCAAAAAGACGATCGAGCTAAAAGCGAACCTGATCATCCCACATGAACCGACATTTTTTTCCGGAAGTGACGAAACTGATTGGCTGCAAAGTGATCCGGTTTTCCGCGCAAAATATGACTTGATGGCAAAACATGGAATCGCACTTTGGAGAAATCACGATTACATCCATCGTATGAAAGTGGACGGAGTGCAAGCCGGAGTAGTGGACGAATTAGGATGGAATGAATATTACAAACAAAATCCTGTTCTCGATATTCCAACTACCTCCTTGGCAAATCTGATCAATCAGGTGAAGGAAAAACTAGGCGTGCCTGCCATGCGGTACATCGGAGATCTCAACCAGTATTGCAGCAAAATACTCCTGCTGCCAGGGGCAGTTGGGGGAAAAAGACAGATTGAATCCATCATGAAAGAAAAACCGGATGTCCTGATCTGTGGAGAATCCAACGAGTGGGAAACTCCGGAGTATGTGCGAACTGCAAACGAAATGGGAATGAAACTATCCATGATCGAGATCGGCCATTCCGCCAGTGAAGAAGGTGGTTCGGAGTTTTTGACCAGCTGGATTAGAAAACACGCTCCCGAAATCCCTGTGACACATATTCCGTCGGGGAATTCGTTGTCGATTATTTGATGGATGAAAATAAGGCTTGAACCACTAAAAAAACAAAAGCCCGCGATTCAACTCGCGGGCCTCTAATCAATTACTTTCCCTTCGGAAATATTCCCGAAAATCAATCACAAACTCCAACTATTCCCCACATCCGAAAGGGGAATGCAACCCAGATATTCTCCCGGGATGGGATCATAACTCAGGTAATTTTTCCCAATCTCTTCGGAAGAGAAATATCCCGAAAGCGTCATGGATTTGAGCGAGCGGTAAAAACCGACAGGTTCCTGCTTCCCAACGGCTGTACCCCAGACATTGCCATTGAATTTTCCGGATTCTGCATCGGCAGCTTTCAGCATAGCCGCTTTATCTTCCGGACTCAGATCAGCAAATACATCTCCGAATCGCTCTTTGCAGGTTGCATTGAACTTTTCAATTTCAGCTACCACATTTTCCTGAGCTTTTTTATCGTAGACTTTGGCATAGACCAGATCGATAAAAATATCAGTCTTCACATCCAAAGCTCCCGGAGTTTCGGTCTTCGGTAAAATCGTATCCACAAACGCTGAAATAAACCTGGCTTGGTCTTCACTCAGGAAGACAGGTTGCCAATTCAGTCGGGATTGTTCCTTGCAGGATTGAAGCAAGGAAAGCAAGGAAGGTGCAACCGTTGCAGTACCTGCGAGGATTGCTGTTTTTCGTAGTGCGTTTCGCCTGTTCATAGGATCAAAGGTTATTTTTCTTGAGTTCGGATACTGCGAAATTGGCTGCGCGGGCAGTCAGCGCCATGTAGGTAAGCGAAGGATTCACGCAGGAAGAAGATGTCATGCAAGCGCCATCTGTCACAAAGACATTTTTGCAGGCATGAATTTGATTGCTTGCATTCAGAACAGATGTTTTCGGATCACGACCCATGCGGGCAGTTCCCATCTCATGAATTCCATAGCCCGGTCCATGCTCATTGTCGAAGTCCACAATATCCACCAAACCGGCACGCTCCAGCATTTCTTTGGCATCTTGTCTGATTTGTCTGTTCATGGCTTTTTCATTTTCCTTGAACTCACAATCAATCGCCAAGGTAGGCTGTCCCCATTTGTCGAGGCTGTTTTTGTCCAAAGTCACTTTATTCTCATGATATGGCAGACATTCGGCAAACCCGGTTATGAAAAATTCCCAAGGTCCCGGCTTCATCATTCGGTCTTTGAAATCTCTTCCAAAATCTTCCTGATTGGCACCGGTACTCCAGTTGCCTCTGCCTCCTCCGCCCTGGAAGCCAAAGCCGCGGACGAACTTATCGGTCTTGGTCTCCTCATCCAGGTTGACATATCGGGGAATGTAGATGCCGTTTGGTCTTCTGCCTTTGTAGTACTGATCGTCAAAACCCTCTACTTTGCCCATTGCTCCTACGCGATATGTATGATCCATCAGGTTATGTCCCAGTTCTCCACTGTCATTCCCCAGACCATTCTCGAATCGGTTGGAAGTAGAATTCATCAGAATCTGCGTAGTTCCTAAAGTGGAAGCATTGCAGAAAATGATTTTTGCGTGGTATTCCAAAACTTCGCTTGTCTCTGAATCGATGATGCGAACTCCGGTCGCTTTTCCTTTTTCCTCATCATAAATAAGGGATTGCACGATTGAATAAGGCCGGATCGTCAGGTTACCTGTCGCATTCGCAGCAGGAAGAGTCACCGCATTGCTGCTGAAATAGGCACCGTAAGGACAACCCCGATCACAGCGGTTTCGGAACTGACATTTGCCACGTCCATTAAGAGGTTCGGTCAGGTGTGCCACCCGGCCAATGATCATATTTCTTCCGGAGAATTCCTTTTCAATCCGGCTTTTAACGTGTTTTTCCACACAGTTCAGCTCCATCGGAGGCAGGAAATGGCTATCCGGCAACTGAGGCAATCCTAACGCTTCCCCGCTGATTCCGGCAAACTTCTCCACGTGAGTGTACCAGGATTCCAGATCCTTATACCGAATCGGCCAATCAACCCCATGACCATCTTTGGCATTTGCTTCAAAATCCAGGTCGGACCAGCGGTAGCATTGCTTTCCCCAAAGGAGAGATCTTCCGCCCATCTGATGCGCCCGAATCCAAAGAAAAGGCTTCACCTCGGTGTAGGGATTTTCTAAATCGTTCGCGTAAAAATGTTCGTTGTTTTCTCCGACGAAACCGGATCGGATGCCCACTTTATGGATTTCCCTATCCTCGGGAGTGAGCGCGCCCCGAAGTTCCAGATCCCAGGGATCATTGGTCATCGTGGGGTAGTCCTTCACGTGCTCGACGAGTCTGCCTCGTTCGAGGACCAGCGTCTTCAAGCCTTTTTCACAGAGTTCCTTCGCTGCCCATCCCCCGCTGATTCCGGAACCGATGACGATGGCATCGTAGGTCATCTGCTGTTTTGCGTCGATATTAAAATTGGCCATTACAATAGGTTAGTTTGAATGGGCAAAATATAAGGATTAATCGGCAGAGGCGGAGAAACAGATTTGGATAAATCCTGAAAAAATACTTTGTGTAAAGTATTGGATGGGGACGATTAAAAAGAGGGTTAAGGGATCTGAGGTGAAAAAAGCCGGGAATTAAAAGGGAACAGCATGGCTTCTGGTTGTCTTATAAAACTTTGACAACACGACTTCTTGCCTCCCCTTCTATTTCCTGCTATTTTCCCGTCATGAAAAAAATCACCCTACTCCTGGTTATAGGCTTTTTGCCTCTTTTCACTTTTGCGCAGCAACTCAGCAAAGAAGAAAAACAACTCACCGAACTGATCGACGCCCATTACGCCTCCACGATTGACTTGCTGAAAGAAGTGGTCAATATCAATTCCGGCTCTCTCAATAAAGAAGGTGTGCGGGAAGTTGGG
>VFKK01000161.1 GCA_009885605.1 Cyclobacteriaceae bacterium
ATCAAATTTCATTTTCCCTAACTTCTTGTTGATAGGTCAGGCCATCAATATTTCTTTTCAGTTTTCCGAAATGCTTATTAAGATTCCCAGACTTTTTCGATTCTCTGATCTTCTCACCTAGAATCTTGGAGATGTCTTTTTCGTTCTTTTTTCCGATGATAATTGTCATTTCCTAAGTGTCTTGTTTAAAAGCTAAAACGTTCTTTACCGCAAAATGATTTTATCGCTTGACTTTTCTACTCATCTATTTTTCCAAAGCTAAAAAAATCTAATAAGAATCTGATGATGTCAAAAATCTAACTTATTATCTCCCCCTTTTCCACTTCAAAAAACAAAACCTCCGAATCTAATTGTGTCAGGATTTTTTTAGATCGCTCGGGTCGCGCATCTGTCAGGAATATCTGCCCGAAGGTATGTCTGGAGATCAGTTCCATCATCTTCGCGATTCGCTGATCATCCAGCTTATCAAAAATATCGTCCAGCAATAAAATCGGCTTTTCGCCTTTTGTCTTTTCAAATACCTGAAATTGGGCAAGTTTAAGCGAAATGATAAAAGACTTTTGCTGGCCCTGACTCCCGATTTTTCGGATTGGGTGATCGCCTATCAGCAAGTTGAAATCATCCTTGTGGATTCCTGCATTGCTGTTTTTAGTCATCATATCCTTTTGCCGAAGGCTCAAATAATAGTCTGCAAAATCCGGTCTGAGCGCATCGCTTTCATAAACGATAGAAACCGGCTCAGCTCCCTGAGAAATCTCGGAATAATGGGATTGCAGCATCGGCGCGATCTGATCGAGAAGAGCGGATCGACTTTGGGCAAGGCTTACACTCAAGCTGATCATCTCGTGATCATAACTTCCGAGTAAGGTCAAATCTCGTCTGCCGGTTTCAGCAAATTGCTTGAGCAGTGCATTTCGCTGTTTCAAAAAATGATGGTATCGAATCAGCTGGTTCAGATATTCCCGATTCATTTGAGATATTAACCCATCAAAAAACTTTCTGCGTCCTTCGCTTCCATCTTTGATAAGTTCCGTATCATCGGGGGCAATCAAAACGAGCGGAATCAAGCCCACATGCTCACTGGTCTTGTCTAAGGCTTTTCCATTTTGATAGATGAGTTTTTTCTTTCCTGCTTCAAAAGTGCATCTGATTTCCAGCGCTTTTTCGCTCAGCTCAAAATTTCCTTTAATCGCAAAAAATTCCTCTCCGTGGAGGATATTAAGAGAGTCACTGGACTGGATTGCACTCTTGGTCAGGGACAAATAATGGATACCATCCAGGACATTTGTTTTGCCGCTGCCATTCAGGCCAACCAAACAATTGAGTTGGGGGCTAAACTCCAGTTTCGTCTTTTGGTGATTTTTGAATTGAATAAGTTCCAGAGACTTCAGGTACATCGGAGTCGGTAATTATTTTTGCTGCAGCCTGATTTTTAGGTCAGCTTGATTATATTTGAGGCCTAAAATAGCATATTTTGATCAATACGATATGGCAAAGAAAGCTGCAGTGACAAAGTCCAAAGTAAAATATTCAAAGGAGACTTACACCTTTTGGTATGAGAGTATGCTCTTAATGAGGAGGTTTGAAGAGAAAGCAGGACAGCTTTACGGTCAGCAAAAAATCAGAGGATTCTGCCATTTATACATTGGTCAGGAGGCTTGTGCTTCCGGAGCTATCAGTGCGTTGACCAAAGATGACAAGTGGATCACTGCTTACAGATGTCATGCTCATCCGCTGGGATTGGGTACTGATCCGGGAGCTGTGATGGCAGAGCTGTATGGCAAAGCAACAGGAACCACCAAAGGAAAAGGCGGTTCGATGCATATTTTCGAT
The DNA here is from genome assembly GCA_009885605.1 of Cyclobacteriaceae bacterium. Lineage (GTDB taxonomy): Bacteria > Bacteroidota > Bacteroidia > Cytophagales > Cyclobacteriaceae > Algoriphagus. The sequence goes on from VFKK01000161.1 coordinate 1,834, forward strand.
AAAGAAAAAAACTTCTTTGGAGGTCACGGTATCGTAGGTGCGCAAGTACCAATGGGACTCGGACTCGGCTTTGCTGAAAAATACAAAGGCACCAAAAATCTGAGTATTTGCTATATGGGCGATGGTGCAGTCCGTCAGGGAGCTTTCCACGAATCTTTGAACCTTGCAATGCTTTACAAAGTGCCAGTGATTTTCGTGATCGAAAACAATGGCTATGCCATGGGTACTGCCGTGAAGCGTTCTTCAAACGTGGAAGATTTATCTACACTTGGTGAATCATATGACATGCCTTCGTTTGCAGTAGATGGAATGGATGTGGAAGCAGTGCACGAAGCAGTTGCTGAAGCAGCGGAAAGAGCAAGAAGAGGCGATGGCCCAACATTGTTGGAGTTCAGAACTTATCGATACAAGGGACACTCGATGTCCGATCCTCAAAAATACAGAACCAAAGAGGAAGTAGAGGAATATAAGCAGCGTGATCCGGTTGAGCGAGTTCTTGCATCGATTCAGGAGAACAATATTTTGACTCAAGAAGAAATTGACGCGATCATCAAAAAAGTGAAGCAGAAAGTGGATGAGGCCGTGAAATTTGCGGAAGAATCTCCTTGGCCTGATGGAATGGACGCTTTTAAAGATGTCTACATTCAGGAGGATTATCCATTTGTAATGGAATAAATTGCTTCAAAAGCGTACCCGGAAAGCCATGAATCCAATTCGTTTTCATGGCTTTTTTCTTTGGGTTTGTGTATTTCATAAAAACCGTATATTTGCGCCTGAAATTTTGAGTAACATGGCAACGAAACAAACAAAAAAAGCACATTCTGATCATCAAAACGAGATTCTGGAAAATCCTGAAGTTCTTGCAAGTTCATTGGGCAGAGGAGAAGCTTTTTTGAAACAAAATAGTAAAGTATTAGCAGGTGTTTTGGCCGCCGCCATCATCCTGATCGGAGGAATTCTGTTTTTCCAGATCAACACGCAAAACCAAAATGAAAATGCTCAAAAAGAAATGTTTCAGGCAGTCTACTTCTACGAGCAGGACAGTGTTGAACTTGCTTTGAACGGTGACGGAGTCAATTCTGGTTTTTTGACAATCGCTGAAGAGTATCCAAGAACTGACGCTGCTAACCTTGCGAATTTCTACATCGGCTCTATTTACCTTTCTGAAAAGAAATTTCAGGAAGCGATCGATCATCTTGAGAAATTTTCTGCTGACGATTACTTGGTTCAGGCAAAAGCATATTCACTGATAGGTGACGGTTATCTGGAGTTGGGAAATACTGACGAAGCGATTTCTCAATACAAGAAAGCTGCTGAAAACAATGAGAATAAATTTTTGACACCGAAATATTTGTCAAAGCTTGCGGTAGCATACGAGGAAGCTGGCAAAATCCAGGAAGCAATTACTACGTATGGTGAGATCGAAGAGAAGTATTTTGACTCTTACGAGTTCTCCGCTGCACGAAAACACAAAGCTCGCTTAGAAGGCCTTGCCGCTAAGTAATGCTATCTTGCAAAGCATTCTAGAAGAGTAAGGCCGTGAGGTCTTACTCTTTTTTTGTTTAATCCCATTTTAAAAAATAAAATCATGGCTACCTCTCTCAAAAGTTTAAGTGAACATTCATCCAAAAATATACAAGACATCAGTTCCAAGAAGTTTGGAATCATCGTGTCTGAATGGAATGAAGAGGTGACAGAATCACTCTATTCAGGAGCATTGCAGACGTTGCTGGACAATGGCGCGAAAAAGAAAAACATCATTCGTAAAAATGTTCCCGGCTCTTTTGAACTTTCTCTTGCCGCACAGTGGCTAGCCCAGGATGAGAATATCGATGCGGTAATTTGTCTGGGCTGTGTGATTCAAGGCGAAACCCGTCACTTTGACTTCATCTGCGATGCTGTTGCCCATGGCATCACAAATGTGAGTTTGAAATATAACAAGCCCGTGATTTTTGGAGTTTTAACTCCGAATACGCAACAACAAGCGCTCGACAGAGCAGGAGGAAAGCACGGCAACAAAGGCGATGAAGCGGCTATCACCGCGATCAAAATGCTTGGATTTTAATTGACATCAACCTATACCTATTAAACTTTTAAGTTTATGAAAATCATGAAATTTGGGGGTACCTCTGTGGGCAAACCCGAACGAATGCATCAGGTGAAAGACCTGATCACCCGTGGAGAAGAACCCACAATCGTTGTTCTTTCGGCACTTTCGGGCACCACCAACGCCCTTGTGGGAATTGGCGAAGCTTTGGCTGCAGGAAATAAAACCCTTGCGAAAGAGCGAATTGATACGCTGCATGCTCATTATAAAGCCTTTTATCCAGAGTTATTGAAGATGGAAACTGCAAGAGCCAAGGCGGAAGAAATCATCAGTGAGCATTTTGAGTTTTTGAATATCCTGCTGAAGATCTCATTCAATGAAGCGATCAATCGTGATATTTTGGCTCAGGGTGAATTGCTTTCGACGAAGTTGTTCTATACTCTTTTGGAAGAATTGGAGATTCCTGCGGTTTTCCTTCTGGCCTTGGATTTCATGAGTATTGATGAGAATTCTGAACCGGAACTCCCGAAAATCTCAGAGAAACTGAAAGCAATTTTGGCTCAGTATCCTGATGGAAAACTATTCATCACCCAAGGATATATCTGCAAAAATCATCGAAATGAAGTCGATAACCTGAAACGAGGAGGAAGCGATTACACTGCTTCTTTGATTGCTGCGGCAATACAGGCTTCAGTTTGTGAGATTTGGACAGACATCGACGGGATGCACAACAACGATCCCAGAATCGTCGATCGCACGCGTCCGATCGCCGAACTTTCATTTGATGAGGCTGCCGAGCTGGCGTATTTCGGAGCAAAAATCCTCCATCCCGCTTCCATCTGGCCAGCACAGCAATTTAACGTTCCGGTAAAATTGCTCAACACCATGCAGCCTGAGGCTAATGGAACGCTGATCAAAGAAGAAGTAGAAACTGTAGGTGTAAAAGCGATTGCAGCGAAAGATGGAATCACGGCCATCAAGATCAAATCCAGCAGAATGTTATTGGCTTATGGCTTCCTGAGGAAAGTGTTTGAGATCTTCGAAAAATATAAGACACCAATCGATATGATTACCACTTCGGAAGTCGCGGTGTCGGTGACCATTGATGATTTGAGTCATTTGGATCAGATTTTGGCTGAATTGCAGACTTTGGGAATTGTGGAGGCAGATCACAATCAGACAATTATCTGTATAGTGGGAAATATGGTTTCAGAAACCAAAGGAGCTATCAAATCTGTAATGGACGCTTTGGTAGATATTCCGATCAGAATGGTTTCCTATGGAGGAAGCACACATAATGTCTCCATCCTAATAGATGCAAAGTACAAGGTCCAAGCTTTACAAAGCCTCAATCAGGGAGTATTTACTTGGTAAAAAAGTTAGCCGGCCTTGTGCCGGCTATTTTATTTAGAATCCTTCCTATTACTTTTGCTGCATGTCAGAGCCAACTCATCGTCCCGGATTTCTTCAGAGACTTCAAACGAAGTGGAAACTTGAAAGTCTTTTTCAAGTGGTGATGGTTTTGGTGGTTTTTGCCTGCACCGGTTTTACCATCCTTTTCGTGAAAAACCCGATTCTTGATTTTTTCGGAGTGGAAAGAGGTGGTGACAGAAGCTTCATCAACACGGTCTTATACCTGATTTTGGTTTTACCGTTGTATCAGATTTTCCTTCTGATTTACGGGTTTATTTTTGGCCAATTCAAGTTCTTCTGGGAAAAGGAAAAGCTGATCTTCCGAAGAATTACCGGAGTTTTTAAATCGAAAAAATGATTTGGTTTCTGCTCATTCCTTTTGTAAACCCAGCGTTAGCCTAATTTTTCAACCTTTCAATCTTCCAATTTTAAAATCAATTACGAAATCCGGCTCCAATTCACCGCATGTTTTTTCTGCTGCCTCACTTGCCTTAGAATCGGAGCATTCTGAGGTTGATTCAGTTCCGGATCATTAGCCAAAATCTGCTGGGCGGCATCCCTCGCCAAAGTTAAAATCTGAGCATCTCTGCTTAAATCGGCAATCAATAAATCGGTAATTCCGCTTTGCTGTGTTCCCATTAGATCTCCCGGACCTCGAAGCCTCAGATCGACATCTGCAATTTCAAATCCGTCATTGGTCCTGACCATCGTGTCCAATCTGATTCTGGAGTCTTTCGACAGTTCGACCTTGCTCATCAGCACACAATAGCTTTGCTCTGAGCCACGACCAACTCTTCCGCGAAGTTGGTGGAGTTGGGAGAGCCCAAACCGCTCAGCGTTCTCGATAATCATCACAGAGGCATTTGGCACATTTACTCCAACTTCTATCACTGTCGTTGCAACCATGATTTTTGTTTCGCCTTTCACAAAGCGCTGCATTTCGAAGTCTTTGGCATCTGATTTCATTTTGCCGTAAACGATGCTGATCGGGAATTGGGGAAAAGCTCTGGAAATACTCTCAAATCCATCCATCAGATTTTTTAGATCCATCGTCTCGGATTCTTCGATCAAAGGATAAACAATGTATACCTGTCGGCCTTTTTGAACCTCCTGATTAATGAATCCAAAGACTTTCAATCGGTCTTTATCATAGCGATGGACGGTTTGGATCGGCTTTCGGCCTGCCGGTAGTTCATCGATCACGGAGACATCCAAATCACCGTA
>VFKK01000001.1 GCA_009885605.1 Cyclobacteriaceae bacterium
AAACTCCTGACAGATTCTTTGTAATCTGGATTGACTAGGTCTGCAAATTTCTTGGATAGAATTTCCGACTTGGAATAGCCCAGTATCTCTGTTCCTCGCTTATTGATGAAGGTGAAAAACCCATTAATGTCTGTTTCAAAAATGATGTCCTGCGCCTCTTCTACCAGGAGGCGATAACGTTCTATTGAAAAGCTAGGGTAATTATTTTCTGAAGGATCACTCATTTTTTCCTGTTTGGCTCTTGTGTATCTTAAATCAGCTCCGGGTAAGTAAAATGCATTTACAAAGCATCTGCAAATCAATAGAAAATGAGATGAAACACCAGAAATTTTCGATGAATGAACAGCAAACTTCGATGAATGACAAGACTCAGGATTTCCAGTAAATATTCTTTCGGAAAAATTATCCTAAAAACGGTGCAACCCGCATTACCAACTTGGGTAAAAGAGGAATCTGAAAACCCGTAAAATCTGAATCAACTCCCCGGAAAAGAGATTCCTTTTACTCGTCTGTAAAGATTGAGTGCATATTTGTCAGTCATGCCGGAGATGAAATCTACCAACGACCGCAGCATTGGATATGGATTTACTTCTGCTCCCCAACCCTTGAGAGGGAAGTCTTCGGGAAGTAATCTAAGTATGCTTTTATCTTGTCCGGAGAATCGTTCAGAGTAGTAAAATTGATGGTAAAGCGCCTGCGAAAAGACAGAAAGCAAACCTTCCAATACCTGGAAGCCTGCCGCTTCTTTTTCCAACACAACTTTGGAGCGGTAGATTTTATCGACGGATACAGAAGAGATCTTCTGAAGAGCCTTCGCCGAAGGGATGATATCGGTAAGTGCCTTGTCGAAATTTCCCTTGCACATGCTTTCCTCATACTGTGCAAAGACCTCGATAGTTTCACGAATCAATTCACCGATGGCCAGCGCTCTCAAGGCCCCCAGATTTTGAGATTCAGATCGGGGCGTTTTTAATTTTTCCGGATCAAATTTATCTTTGAGAATTGGTGCCAAAAGCTTGACAGTGTCTTCAAAACTCACCAAACCTAACGTACATCCATCCTCCAGATCAATGATGCTGTAGCAAATGTCATCAGCCGCTTCTACCAGAAAAGCCAGGGGATGTCTCAGCCAGCATTCCTGACTGGATTTTTCTAAACCCAAAAAGGATCCCATTTGCTCAAAATCGGCCAATTGGTTGATGAAAAACCCATACTTTTTTTGGCTTTTTCGAGCAATGTCCCGTTGCGGTATCAGGCTGGGGCGAGGATATTTGGTAAATGCGGCAAGTGTGGCGTAGGTCAATTTCAGCCCAAATTGCTTGGAAACGAGCATTCTGAATCCCTGAGCATTTCCTTCGAAGTTGCAGAGATCAGACCATTGCTCGGGTCTGACGTGTCTCTCCCAACAATTTCCGGCAGGGTGAAATTTAAAAAAATCAGAAATAGCTTCTTCCCCGGCATGGCCAAAGGGAGGATTTCCAATGTCATGAGTAAGTGAGGCCGCAGCCACGATCCCGCCGATTTCATAGGAAGATATCCCGGTTTTTTGAAGGGGAGGATATTTTTCCAGTAAGATTTCTCCGGCTGCTTTTCCCAAAGATCTGCCGACGCTGGATACCTCCAGGCTATGCGTTAGCCGGGTGTGGACGAAGGCATGTTCGGGAAGAGGAAATACTTGTGTCTTATCCTGAAGGTTGCGGAAAGGTGCAGAAAAAATGATTCGATCATAATCAACTTCAAATTCACTTCGCACCACTTGCGTGGGGATATTGCCGGGTGCATCTCCAAATCTTCCCCGGGCCAAAAGCTTTTCCCATTTCATCATCCACAAAAATAAGAACCCCGGGAGATTAAAAGTCCAATGAACGCGAAACTTTGCCTTAGTGGCACGGAGATTGGATTGTTATCCAGAATCTAAACCAAAAAAACTATGAAGGGATTTATTTCTTATTTAATGCTGATGGCCGTAATGTTGGTCGGCTTTTCTTGTTCTGATGACGATGCGCCCAGCTCTGCAGATGCAAGGATCAATTTTTACATGGTCGATGCACCAGCCAATTACGATGAAGTATGGATCGAGGTAGAATCCATTAAAGTCAATGTGGATAAAAAAGGAGAAGATAGCGGCAATGATTCTGACGAATCCGGATGGGTTGAAATTCCTTTTCAAGCCAATAGCAAATATGTCAATCTGCTTGATTTGACTGGTAATAACTCACTTCTGTTAGGAACTGAGGATTTTCCAGAAGGAAAAATAAACCAAATAAGATTGATATTGGGCGATGACAATTACGTCGTGATGAACGGAAAAAGATCTGAACTTACTACTCCTAGTGCTGAGCAAAGCGGTCTTAAAATCAAAGTAAATCAGGTAATCGAAGGAGGAATGTTCTATGACCTGATCATTGATTTTGATGCGGCTAAGTCAATTGTATCTGCAGGAAATTCAGGAAAATTGATTTTGAAGCCTGTTTTGAGAGCATACTTGGAAGAAGCTTCCGGAGTTACCGGACAAGTGTTACCGGTGGCAGCACAAGTAATTAAGGTAACTGCTGCCCGAAGTGGGGAAGAATTCAACACTTTTGCAGACGTAACCGGAAACTATAAAATCCAGGGTCTTGCAGACGGTATTTATGCTTTGAAATTCACTCCAAATGAATTGTACAAGCCAAGCACTGTAGCTGCTGTGGTGGTGGTGAAGGGTAAAATCACAACTGTTCCGCCAGTCACGCTGACGCTGAAATAAAATTTTAACAAAGCCGGTTACGACCGGCTTTTTTTATGCCCTTTCCGTTCTTCGGTCAGGGCATGCTTTTTTGAAGACTTTTGGACTAAATTTGAGTTGTGAAAAACCCCTTACTCTTTTTGCTGACCATTCTTTTTTCCATCTCTTTTTGGAGTTGCGAGCCCGCAGATTCAAATCCAACTTCCCTTTTGAATGTGATTTTGATAGATGCTCCCGCCCAATGGGATTCAGTTTTTGTTGAAGTAGAAGGAGTAGATATTGAAATGCAGGTGCTGGGCAGGGAATCCGAAACTGAGACTTTTTTTCTCCCCTACAGCCTTGGCGATAAAGTAATAGAAGTGAGTGCATTGATCGCGGGTGAGGGATTGCTTTTGGGGAGAGATGAGCTTCCTGTAGGAAAAATTATTTCTGCCACGTTCCGAATTGGCGATTCTCATTCCCTGTTTTTGGATGGCGATCGATATGTGTTGCCTTTGGCAAATGGAGGAATGACGGAGATCCCTCTTGAATTGGAAATGGATCTCGAGCAGGGAATTGCCTACGATCTCATTCTCGACTTTGACCTTGAAAAATCCATCCGAGTTTTAAGCGAAAGCCCATTGGTACTGGAATTGGATCCGAAATTATCAGCCGTTTCGGGAATTGGAACCGGAGATTTAAAAGGATCAATCTCTCCGACCACTCTTCGGCCGGCACTTTATGCGATCACTTCGGGAGATTCAGTCAATACTCATATCAATTCTTCGGGCAGCTTTTTGTTTCGTCTTCCGGCAGGAATTTATACCGTGTACGTCGATCCTAAGGATGAAAGATATCAGGCAGGGATCATTCGGAATGTGGAAGTAATAGCAGGCAAATCCACCGATTTGTCAAGAATAACGATAGCTCCGAAGTAAGGTGAATCAGGACGAACTGTACATGAGACGAGCGCTTGAGCTTGCCGAATCCGGAAGAGGATTTGTCAGTCCAAATCCCATGGTGGGCTGCGTGATCGTGTATCAGAATCAAATAATTGGAGAGGGCTTTCATGAGATTTACGGAGGTCCTCATGCGGAAGTGAACGCGATCAATGCCGTAAAAAACCCGGAATTGCTTTCCGAATCAACAGCTTATGTTTCCCTCGAGCCTTGTGCTCATTGGGGTAAAACCCCGCCCTGTGCAAATCTTTTGGTTGAGAAAGGCCTGAAGAAAGTTGTGATTGCCGCTCTCGATTCCAATCCGCTGGTAGGAGGAAAAGGAGTTGAAATCCTTCGGAATGCCGGAATTGAGGTCGTTACTGGAGTTTTGGAAAAGGAAGCAAGATGGCAAAACCGACGATTTTTCACCCAAATCGAACAAAAACAACCGTATGTGATCCTCAAATGGGCACAGTCAACGGATGGTTTTGTCGCCAGATCAGATTACTCTTCCAAATGGATCAGCAACGCCCGCAGCCGTCAACTTGTCCACAAATGGAGAGCGGAAGAAGATGCCATTTTGGTGGGGAAAAATACGGCCAAGTATGACAATCCAAGCTTGACGGTGAGAGATTGGACTGGTAAAAACCCGCTCAGGCTCGTGATTGACACAAATCTTGAATTGCCCGAAAACCTCAATTTATTTGATCAGATTGTTCCGACGATTTGCTACAATACCATCAAATCCGAGAAAACTGACAACCTTGAATTCGTGAAATTGAATCCCGGATTTGAGCTGAAGGAGATTTTAGATGATCTCAATTCCCGAAAAATTCAAAGCTTGATTGTGGAGGGAGGATCATTCATTCTTAACAAATTCATTAAAGAAGGCCTTTGGGATGAAGCCCGTGTTTTTACCGGCCCGACCGATTTCAAAGAGGGAATTTCCGCTCCGACGTTAAACTCATCACCCACCGAAACGCTTTCTATTCAGGAAGACATTTTACGCATTTATTACCATGTCTGAAAACTTATACATTCCCGAGGAAGCTTCCAAAGCAATCAAGTACGAAGCGATCATTCCACAGATTAATTCCCTGATCTCGGATGAACCGGACCTCATTTCAAACCTTGCCAATATCGCGGCAGCGTTGAAAGAGGCTTTCGGATTTTTCTGGGTCGGGTTCTACCTGGTGAAAGAGGATCAACTGGTGCTTGGTCCATTCCAGGGTCCGATTGCCTGTACCAGAATTGCCTTCGGAAAAGGTGTCTGTGGAACCGCCTGGAAAGAAGCAAAAACACAGTTGGTTCCGGATGTGGAGGCTTTTCCGGGACATATTGCTTGCAGCTCAGCCTCCAAATCAGAGATTGTGGTGCCGGTTTTTAAAAATGAAAAAGTGGTAATGGTTCTTGATGTGGACAGTGATCAGCTGGACGATTTTGATTCGGATGATCAGAAATACCTGGAAGAATTAATGGGAATTTTAGGAAAGACGCTTAGGTAACATTTTGCTGTTGAAGTCTTCCGACTTTCAGTTTAGGATTCGGATTTGGCTGCTTTTGTGCAAAAATTTCTGACGATCTCCAGGGTCTCCTCTCCTCTTTCCACCATTCCCATGTGGCCGGTTTCTTCCAGCTCAAAGTAATCAGTGAAAACGTCTTTTTGAGCCCGGCTTGCCTCAATTTTTACAGCACTATCAAGAGTTCCTGCGATTAACAGCTTCAGCCCGGAAAAGTGGTCCAAAACTTCCACTCGATCTTTCCTGTCTCTCATGGCTCTCGTGAGTGCGATCAATCCTTCCAGACTCGACTCTTTCGCTTGCTCCGTTGCAAGGTTGATTTGAGTTTGGAGTTCACCTCTTCTTTCTTCTGAGAAAAGCTGAGGGACAAAGGTCGTGACGAATTTGTCTACTCCATTTTTCATCAGGAAGATCACTGTTCGATCTCTCATTTCTTTTTTCTCCTGATCATCTGGGAAAGCTGTTGAATGAAAAAGTCCTACAGCTTTCATTTTACTACCCATCAATTCAAGCAGAGCCAGCCCAACATATCCACCCAACGAGTGGCCAATTACAATCGGATTGAAAATCTTGTTTTCTTTCATCCATTCTTCCAATTGGACAGCGACTTCCTCCAAAGTGATGTGATCTGAGGCGATTGGAGATTTTCCAAAGCCGGGAAGATCGGGACAAATCACCCGAAAATCTGAGGACAGGTCTTCAGCAAAATTTCTCCACATTTCTGAAATTTCACAGAAACCATGAATCAGGACAACAGGCTGACCTTGGCCCATTTCAAAAAAATGAATCATGGAGGATACTTGAAGTTTTGTGGATTCAGAGTGCTTTTTCTACTTCCGTTAGACTGCGAACTGCATTTGCAATTCCATCGGGATCAAATCCGCATTCCCGGTGAAGTTCCATTTGCTCACCGTGCTCGATTACCTCGTCGGGGATTCCCAATCTCTTCACTTGAGCCTGGTAGCCGTGGTCCGACATCCATTCCAGAACAGCAGAACCAAAACCTCCTATCACACAGCCATCTTCGAGGGTGATCACTTTCTTAAACTTGCCAAAAATTTCGTGCAAAAGTTCTTCGTCAAGTGGCTTCACAAAGCGCATGTCGTAATGAGCAGGATTCAATCCATCTTTGGATAGAGTCTTGCAGGCTTCCACTGCATAATTACCGATATGGCCTATGCTTAGAATTGCAACGTCTTCTCCTTCTTTCACTATTCTTCCCTGACCTGCAGGAATTTCTCGGAACGGAGTTTTCCATTCAGGCATCACACCGGATCCTCGAGGATAGCGAATGGAGTAAGGACCTTCGTGCAAAGTTGCAGAGTACATGAGATTGCGCAGCTCTTCTTCGTTCATGGGGGCCGAAACAATCAGATTGGGAATGCATCTGAAAAAAGCAAGATCATACGCTCCATGGTGAGTGGGTCCATCCGCTCCTGCAAAACCCGCTCTGTCCAGACAAAGCACAACCGGGAGATTCTGAAGACAAACATCATGGATCACCTGATCATAGGCACGCTGCATGAAGGTGGAGTAAATATTACAAAAGGGAATCAATCCCTGAGTAGCAAGTCCGGCGGAAAATGTAACAGCATGCTGCTCGGCAATCCCGACGTCAAAAGCCCGGTCAGGCATTGCTTCCATCATGATATTCATGGAAGATCCGGAAGGCATGGCAGGAGTCACTCCCATTAAACGCTTGTCCATTTCTGCCAATTCCACCAAAGTACTTCCAAATACGTCCTGATATTTGGGAGCTTGAGGAGTTGAATGAGTCTTTTTGAAGATTTCTCCGGAAACTTTGTCAAAAGTGCCTGGTGCATGCCAGGTAGTTTTATTTCCCGATTCTGCAGGTTCGTACCCTTTCCCTTTCACCGTAATGCAGTGAAGGATTTTCGGTCCGGGTATATCTTTCAGGTCTTTGAGGATTTCTGCCAGATGATTGACATCATGTCCGTCCACAGGACCGAAATATCTTAGATTGAGAGATTCGAATAAGTTGCTTTGCTTAAGCAACGCAGATTTTACAGCTCCCTCGACTTTTGAAATTACCTCCTGGGCGCTGCTGCCGAATTTGCTTAGCTTACCCAGAATTTTCCAAACCTCATCTTTCGCTTTATTGTAAGTGTGGGAGGTAGTGATGTCAGTCAGATAATCCTTCAATGCACCCACATTAGGATCGATAGACATGCAGTTATCGTTTAGGATAATAAGCAGGTTGGTGTCGCTGACACCGGCATGGTTCATTGCTTCGAAAGCCATTCCTCCTGTCATGGATCCATCTCCTATCACTGCGACATGCTGAATACAGGAGCCTTTGTATTTGGAGGCAACCGCCATTCCGAGAGCTGCAGAAATTGAAGTGCTCGAGTGACCTACGCCAAACGTATCGTATTCACTTTCTTTTCTTTTGGGAAAGCCGGAAAGTCCTCCGTAAACGCGATTGGTGTGAAACAGGTCTCTTCTTCCGGTCAAGATTTTATGTCCGTAAGCCTGGTGGCCTACATCCCAGACCAGCTGATCTTCGGGAGTATTGAGGATATAATGAAGGGCAACGGTAAGCTCTACCACACCCAAACTTGCCCCGAAATGACCTCCGTAAACAGACACGTTGTCCACGATGAACTGACGCAGTTCATCACAGATTTGGACCAACTTATCCTTGGGAAACTTCTTTAGGTCAGCGGGACAGTTTATTTGGGCAAGTAGTTCTCCGGGTTGAATTAGCATTTATCTGCAAGAGTTGGTGATAAAGAGAGATAACTTTTACGTGAATACTTTGTTTTCGATCAGCGTTAAGCGGCTGAAGTAGCCGTTCTCTTTCTTCTGTTGTCAAATTAATTTAGCTTAAATGAATATCTTTGGCAACAAGGACACAAAATTAACCAATAATTTAAATATCCTTTGAGTTTCGAAATCAAATTACCGCTTTTCGAGGGACCCTTCGATCTGATGCTCTTCTTCATCGAGCGAGACGAGCTGGATATTTATGACATTCCTATTGCCAAGATTACCAATGACTTCCTCGATTATATTCACCATTTGGAGAAGTTGGAAATTGAAATAGCAAGTGATTTTATCCTGTTTGCTGCCACTCTGATGAAGATCAAGTCGAGGATGCTGATCCCCAGGCCTGAATTAAATGTATCCGGAGAAGAAGTCGACCCAAGAGAAGAGCTGATTCGTAACCTGCTGGAATACAAGAAATACAAGTCTGTTGTGGAGGATTTGGCGAGCTTGGAATTTAAGCAACTTTCTAAAGAGAAAAGAGGCAACCTTGTTTCTGAATTGCAATCACTCAGTAAGCTGGAAGATGTGGATGCCGAAATGCAGCATGTCGACCTTTACAAGCTTTTGAAAGTGTTTCAGCGAACCATGAGCCGAATGGCGTCGAGGGTGGACGAAACCATACACACGGTAATTCAGTATCCTTATACAATTGAGCAGCAAAAGGACTATGTGCTTGAGAAAATCAGCGTTAAAAACCAAGTACCGTTTACCGATTTCATTTCCTTCAACCCAGATAAGATCTTTGTGATTTATACCTTCCTTGCTATTTTAGAACTACTTCAGCTTTCCCTGGTGACGATCGTCATTGGAGAGGGATACAATAATTTTTGGGTGGAAATGACTGAGCCAATTGCTGCAGCGTAAGTATGAAGCTCGACAATAAGAAGATTTTCGCAACCCTCAATCCAAACAAAGTTTGGTTGCCAATCCTGATTGGTTTAGGGATTATTTTTGCCATGTTTTATTTTGATGACTCGATCAAGGCAAATACGCTGAAGAGTGTTTTTGATGCTTCCTTACCATGGATTGTTGTAGCCATCTTAGTAATCCTTTTCAGAGATGCCGGCTATGTCTACCGAATCCGTGAGATTACAGACAGGGAACTTAGTTGGGGCAGAGCGATCTATGTGATTATCATTTGGGAATTTGCGTCTGCAGTGACTCCATCAGTCGTGGGAGGCACAGCCGTTGCGATGTTTATCCTGAACAAAGAAGGAATCAAAATGGGCAAAGCCATTGCTTACGTGATGGTGACGGCGATTCTTGACAACCTCTTTTTTGTGATTGGAGCTCCAATCATTCTTTATTTTGCTCAGGGGCACATTTTTCCGGAAAGTAAAGTCTTGGAATCACAGCTCGGAAGAAGTCTTCAACCAATTTTCTGGTTGAGTTATAGTTTGTATGCCGGCTACACTCTGTTGATGGCATTGGGACTTTTCTACAAGCCCAGAGTATTCAAATGGGTGTTAATTAAGATTTTCTCAATCAGGATTCTTCGAAAATGGAAACATGACGCACAGGAATATGGAAATCAAATCATTCAGGCTTCTCAGGAACTTTCAGGGAAAACATGGAAATATTGGCTCCCGATTATCCTGGTTACGATCTTCATTTGGAGCTCTCGCTACCTGATGCTCAATGCTCTTATTTCAGCCTATGTTCCCCTCTCAATCGACCAACATGTAATTGTATTTGCCCGACAGGTAATCATGTGGATTGTGATGATGATCTCGCCAACCCCGGGAAGTTCTGGTACAGCAGAGTTCTTCTTTGGAGAGTTTTTTACCCAGTTTCTGGGTAGTTATACCTTCGTTACCAGCATATTCTGGAGGCTGCTTACTTATTATCCATATCTGCTTTTGGGGGCAATTTTCCTTCCCCGATGGATCAAACAAGTTTTCTTCAAGAAAAAGGAAATTATTCAGGAATGATATGCTTCAGGAACTGAGTCTTGAGAAAATCGCAAATCTCACTCAAGGGAAAATCCTTGCTGGGAAAGCTGAAAATGTCATTACTCATATCAGCATCGATTCAAGACAAATTATCAATCCTGAGAAGACTCTTTTTGTAGCACTTAGGGGGGCAAAAGCCGACGGGAAGGATTTCATCCCTGAATTGGCTGCCCAGAGAGTCTCGTCCTTTTTGGTTCATGATGATTTTGAGCTGGGAAAGATGGATTCCCGAAAATTAGGAATCGTAGCAGTACCCGATACCAGAAAAGCCCTGCAGGCCCTGGCCAAATATCAGCGGGAGCAATTTCCCAATCCACTCATCAGCATCACCGGGAGCAATGGCAAAACCATTGTAAAGGAATGGCTGGGTCAGGTTTTGAGCCAAACCTATGCGGTCGCAAAAAGCCCGAAAAGCTATAATTCTCAGGTTGGAGTACCTTTGTCAATTTTTGGAATCGAACCCTATCACCAGGTTGCGATTTTGGAAGCCGGGGTTTCCAAAGCCGGAGAAATGGAGATTTTGGAAAAAATGATCCGTCCGGATCTGGGGATTTTTACCAATATAGGAACCGCTCATGAGGATGGATTTGAAAGTACAGCAGAAAAAATAAAGGAAAAGCTGTCTCTGTTTCGGGGTGCCAAATTGCTTATTTATTGCAAAGATCAGTCGTTGGTCAGGGAGCAAATCGAGGGAAAATTTGATTCGACTCGTCTTATTTCATGGTCCCATGAAGCCGGATCAGATTTTTCGAGATCTCTGAAAAGTATGGAATATGGCACGCGGATGATCCTGATGAAAAAGGATCTGAGCACGTTCACGTTTCAGATTCCTTTCATGGATCCTGCATCGATCGAGAATATTACGCATGTCATCGTCGCTGCCCTCACGTTGGGGCAGGCAGGGGAATCCATTCAGGAAGGAATCAACCATCTGAAGCCAGTGGATATGAGGCTAACCCTAAAGCCCGGAATCAATGATTCGATGCTTATTGATGACACGTATAACAATGATCTTGGGGGTTTGAAAGTTGCGTTGGATTTTCTTCAGCAACAGCGACCCAAACGCCGGAAGGTTCTGATTCTATCCGATCTGCTGCAGCAAGGACTGCCTGAGAGGATTTATGGAGAAGTAGCCGAATTGATCCAAAATCACGGGATTGATCATATCATCGGAGTGGGAAAAGAGATCGGAAGATTGGAGAAAACATTTCCGGGGAAGTATTCAGGATTTGTTTCCACCGAGGAACTTCTTGCAAAGCTGGATCCGGAGGAATTTTCAAATGATTTGGTCCTGATTACCGGCGCCAGATCCTTTGGCTTTGAACAGCTCGTCAATCGACTTCAGCAACGAATCCACGGTACCACACTTGAAATCAACCTCAACGCTCTCACCCATAATTTCAACTTTTACAAAAGGCAAATAAATCCCGGAACCAAGGTAATGGTGATGGTGAAGGCTTTTGCTTATGGCGGAGGAGCGGAGGAAATTGCTAATCATTTGCAAACGATGGGGGCAGATTATCTTGCTGTTGCATTCTCCGACGAAGGAGTGACACTGCGAAAGCAGGGAATCAGACTTCCGATTATGGTTCTGAATCCAGTGGAGGAATCCTTTGACCTTTGCCGGGAGAATCAACTCGAGCCGGTAGTTTTCAGTCCGGATTTTTTCAAAAGCCTGGCTGTATATTGCCAAAATCATCAGACCCAATTATCTGTTCATCTGGATCTGGACACGGGAATGCATCGCCTTGGATTTGAAGATTCTCATTTGGAGGAATTGAAGCGATTGATCCGGGAAAATCCCCAGCTCCATATCGCCAGTATTTATACCCACCTGGTGGGAGCGGATGAGGAGATTCACAGAGATTTCTCGTTGGCTCAGCTTCATCAATTCACCCGAATGAAGGATGAAATCCTTGCTGTTTTATCGTACAAACCATTGGTTCATGCCTTGAATTCGGCAGGAATTGTGGCTTTTCCGGAATTCCAATTTGATATGGTACGCTTGGGAATCGGGCTTTACGGAGTGGAAGTCACCGGAAAATACGATGCTTCACTTCGGCCAATCAGCACACTGAAAACTACCATTTCTCAAGTGAAAGTTCTGGAACCTGGTGCAACAGTAGGTTATTCCAGAAAAGGAATGCTTCCAAACGGAGGGAAAATTGCAACGCTTTCCATAGGATATGCAGATGGCTATGATCGCCGGTTCAGCAACGGAAAAGGCTACGTCCTGATTCATGGCAAAAAAGCCCCGGTGATAGGAAATGTCTGCATGGACATGGTAATGGTGGATGTAAGCCACCTGAATGTCAAAGCGGGTGACGAAGCGATTATATACGGGGAACAAATCTCACTTAAGGAATTGGCCGACAGGATCGGAACCATTCCATACGAACTCCTAACCAACATCAGCACGAGAGTGAAGCGCGTGTATTATCTGGATTAGGAGCGAATTTTGTTAAATTCCACCATGGATCTTTCTAAAAAACGCATTGCTCATATTGTCTTCGAATCAAACGATCGTGCTTCAAGGACATTTGACGTTGTGGTATTGATAATGATCGTGGGATCGGTTACCGTGGTTATTTTGGATTCTGTATTAGAACTCCATTTAAAATATGGAAAGACCTTTTACTTTTTAGAATGGGTGTTTACTATCCTTTTCACCATTGAATATGCCCTTAGAATCTGGCTTACAAACAGGACATTTCGGTATGCGACAAGCTTTTACGGGATAGTGGATTTGCTTGCCAT
>VFKK01000025.1 GCA_009885605.1 Cyclobacteriaceae bacterium
TCCTCGCTTGTAGGCATCCCAGCGAGTTTGCCCAGTTCCGGGAGTTCCGCGGTAATTCTCCGAAACCTGCACATGAATGAGTTTGTCTCCGGCACGCTTGATGGCAGCTTCGATATCAGGCTCTTCAATGTTCATGTGGAAACCATCCAAAATCACCTTTGCAGCCGGTTCATTGATGTCTCCGATCAATCTCATCAGTTCTTCACAGGTATTGATCAGATCCGTTTCAAAGCGGTTTAAGGGTTCCAAAGCGATTTCCAATCCAAATATTGAAGCTTGCTTGCTGACAATTCTCAAATTGGTGACAGCCCGATCCCATTCGATTTTCTTTTGCTCAGGAGAGACCAATCTGGCTTTTCCAACGGCAGAATACATCGGCCCGGCAACGAATTTGGCACCCAAACCAGTGGAAATTTCAAAGCAGGAATTCAGGTAGTCAAAGCAGGTTTTGTGAAATGAAGGGTCCTCATTGGTCAAATCCCGGCTCGTGCCGAAAGCTCCGCAGATAATGGGTTCGAGCCCATTATCTGCCAAAGCACTCTTTACTTCTTTGATATCAATCAGCGATGGATCTTCCACGGGAATCTCCACAGCATCATACCCGTAGGATTTGATTTTGGGGAAAAGGCGAAGCGTTTCTGAATTGAAAGGGGAGGTCCACAGCCAGGTGCTTACTCCAAATTTTACATTCAACGCCATTCCTATTCGACTTTCATAATTCCGTTCATCAGTCTCCAGTGACCCGGTACGGTACACACGAATGGATAATCTCCCGGCACATTTGGAACGGTGAAGACGATGGATTCTTTTCCGTTAGGATCTACCAAACGGGTAGCGATGATCACTTCAGGAATTTTTGGAACATAATTCTGCTCGGCACCTTTAGGATTTCTCGCCAATTCGTCCGCAGCTTTTCCGATTATTTCCATGGTTCCAGGCTTACCTACCACGAGATTATGCTGCATGAAATCAGGGTTTTCGAAGTCAATTGTGACCTGAGAACCGGCTTTCACGGTGAAAGTCGTTTTGTTGAATTTCATCTCGTGAGGAGTCACACCGATTTTGATTACCGTGGTTCCGGCTGCAGAAGCGGTTGTAGTGCCAGCAGCTGCAAGCATTTCTACATTTGCTCCCGGAGATTTGAGGGCCAGCGTAGATTTATTGCTGAGTCTTCCTGCAAACCACCAGTTTCCTTCGTATTTGCCGATTACATTTTTGCTGTCATTTCTTCCTACCCGCACACTTCTTGGAGTAAGTTCAGTAGTAAACAGGCCTTTTGTTTTGCCTTTCGCCACTTCCGCTCCATTGATTTTCAGGTTCATACTTCCATCTTCAATGAGCGTTGCATCTATCGTGAATTGCTCTGCAGGAAGATTTTTCTTTGAACTGATAATTACCAGCTTTCCTTCCTGAGCTACTGCGAAATGAAGTGCGTCCTGATAAATGTAGAGACTGTAGCCATTGGTAGCATTTCCCTGGGCAACCAATACTCCATCAAGCGGATTTTCAGCTTTGGAAATAATCATCTGAATTCCGATTTCTTTCCCGTTCACATTCGGAGGGAAAAGAATTGAATTACGCTGATCCAGCGGATATTGCTCACTTACGAGGCTTCGGCTGATTCGGTCAGCTAGCGTAAATTCAACATCTGCTGATGCCTGTAGGGCTTTTGTGTTGTCTCGTTTTGCAAATTCAGTCGGGTGAGCCAAAACTGCTGCGAAAATTGCCTGCGGTAAATAGGCATCTTTTCCGTTTTCTTCCACATCTGCAGAAGCCAGAAGTTTGGAAGCTGCATCCTCAGAGAAAGGCATTTCGGAGACAGCCAGAAAAGCATATTTTCTGGTATGCAAATCCGGATCATTCATCAAGTCCGCCGCGATAATTGCCTGCAAAGCTTCAGGAGTTCTTGGTAAAACGCGAAGTGCATTCTTGCGAACAGCAGCA
>VFKK01000096.1 GCA_009885605.1 Cyclobacteriaceae bacterium
GATGAATTTATGTTGGCCAACAATGCGCAATGGGTGGGATTCAGCATGGAAATCGGTCCGGACGGAGGACTTTACGCCCTGGATTGGCACGATGCAGATATCTGTGGAAAGGAAGTTTTGAATGAGGAAACAGGAAGGATTTTCAGGATTATGCCTGAAAAATCACTGGCTCAGGACTTCCCCGGAAGGTATTCTGATTTGAATAAAATGAGCGATGCTCAATTAGTCGCTTTACAAACAAATTCTTCTGACTGGCATTCCCGTCGGGCCCGCGGCATCCTGCACAAGCGAGCTGTCAACAAAAAGCTTGACTCGAAGACTAATCCGGCTTTAAAGGCGATTTTCTCCACCAATAAAAATCAGGATTGGAGACTTCGTGCCATGTGGGCGCTTCATCAAACCGGGGGATTTACAGAAAAGGATTTGATCAATTCTCTTTCCGACAAGGATCAACATATCCGGGCTTGGGCTATCCAATTGCTTTGTGAGGATATGAAACCTTCTCAGGAAGCCTTGACAAAGTTTAAATCGATGGCTGGAACTGACCCCTCCCCTGTGGTTCGGCTGTATTTGACTGCTGCTTTGCAACGAATCCCCACTGCACAAAAATGGATTTTGGCGGAAAGTCTGATTCAGCATTCAGAGGATGAGAAAGATCCTAACCTGCCCAAAATGCTTTGGTATGGGGTCGAACCCCTCTTTGCTCAAAATGCTGATAAATTCCTGGAACTGGCTCCCAAATCTAAGCTCAGTTTTGTCACTCAAAACATAGGCAGAAGAGCTGTCGATGGAGATCAAATCGAAAAACTGGTGGCGATGATCGGTAAAGGTGGCGCCAATACCGAGTTGCTGATGTCTGGAATGCTGAGTGGAATGGAAGGCCGGACAGATCTGAAAACTCCGGCTAACTGGAAAGCGGTAGCCGACAAACTGCAAAAATCAGGAGGAAAACAGCAGGCATTGGCTTCAGAAATTTCAAGTCTTTTTGGTGATAAAGAAGCAACTCAGAGAGCTTTTGCAATGCTAAAAAACAAATCAGCTTCCCGGGATCAACGAATCAAAGCTCTGCAAACCCTCGCTGCTCAGCAGCAAAAAGGATTGCCAGCTGAAATCCCAGCCTTGATTCAGGAACCCACCATGAGAATTGACGCCATTCGATCAATCGCAGCTTTTGACAACGAGTCCTTGGGTAAACTGCTTCTGGAAAACTATCCTAAACTTTCCCCCACCGAAAAACTCGAAGCCATGCAGACCCTGTCCTCAAGAGCACGC
>VFKK01000014.1 GCA_009885605.1 Cyclobacteriaceae bacterium
TGGCTGAAACCAAATCTTGGCTTCAGATGGTTCAGGACAATTATCCCGAGATTGAATTCCACTTTACATCGGAGTATTAAAGAAACACGTCGGTAAATTCAAATTTCTTTCCGTTAAACAAGCCCTTATCACTCAGTTTCAAGTCAGGAATGACAAGTAAAGCCATAAAACTGAGTGTCATAAAAGGGGAGTTGAGTTTCGATCCCATTTCCTTTGCCATCCGGTCGATCCGGGTGTAAGCCTGGGCGACTTCGTATCCGTCAGCATCGGACATGATTCCTCCGACTGGTAGCGGAAGGATTTCTCCTTTTCCTTCGGAAACTGCCGAAATGCCTCCTTTAGCTTTGATGATCAGATTTGCCGCTTTGCAGATCGATTCGTCATCAATGCCCACGGCAATAATATTATGCGAGTCATGCCCGACAGAAGAAGCAATTGCTCCAGTTTTTAATCCGAAGTTTTTGATAAAAGCCACAGCAGGCGCAGCATTCTGGTAGCGATTGACGACGATGATTTTCAAAATATCTTCGGCCGGATTCGATTCAGCAAAACCATTTTTCACTAAAATCTCACCTTGAATTTCCGGGGTAATCAATTGTCCATCAAGCACTTCGATGACTCTTACTTTGGCTCCTGAGGCTTTCAATCGAAAGTCGTCGGGGCTTTTCAGAGAGGTTTCGAAGTTGTTGATGACCTCATTTTTGATGGAGGAGATCAGGGTCTTTCCATTTTCAGCAACTTTTTCCCCATCGATGTAAGTGGAGATAACTTTGAAATCCTTCAGGTCTTTGACCAAAATAAAATCTGCCGGATCGCCTTCCCGAACTTGTCCGACTTTCAACGAATAATGGGAAATGGGAGTCAGACAAGCGGCTCGAAGTACGTCGAACAGATCTTTTCCTTTTGCGACGGCGCGGGCGGCAAGTTCGTTGATATGGCTGATTGCCAGATTGTCCGGATGCTTGTCGTCCGAGCAAAACATGATCATCTCCGGATAGGCATCGATCAGATCGATCAGAGACTCAAAGTTTTTCGCAGCACTTCCTTCACGAATCGAGATTTTCATCCCGAGTTTAAGCTTGTCCTCAGCTTCCTCTGTGGTAAAGCATTCGTGGTCGGTGCTGGGTCCGGCACTGATGTATCGTGCGGCAAGATCACCTTTCAGTCCCGGGGCGTGTCCATCGATCGGTTTTCCGTATTTCTGAGAGATTCGGATTTTCTCCATCACAATCGGATCACGATTGACAGTTCCGGGCCAGTTCATCATTTCCGCCAGGTAATGAATTTCAGGCCGACTCATCAGATTCTCGATGTCCGCCGCATTGATCTCTCCTCCAGCAGTCTCAAATGGAGTTGCGGGCACACAGGAAGGTGCTCCAAAGTAGAATTTGAAAGGAACTTGCTTCCCGTTTTCGATCATATATTCCACTCCTGCCAATCCGCAGACATTGGCGATTTCATGCGGATCGGAGACGGTGGCGACAGTTCCGTGGACCACTGCAAGTCGGGCAAATTCCGAAGGGACGAGCATGGAAGATTCCACATGTACATGCGCATCGATAAATCCCGGCATGAGGAATGGGAGTTTGGGATTGGGCTCAATTTTCTCGATTTGGGCTATTTTTCCTTTTTCGAACCGAACCGAAACAGGGAAAATCTTACGGTTGGGAATGTCAATAAATTGCCCTTGAATGGTCATGAAAATTAGTTGAGAAAATGAAAACACGAGACGCTATTCTAAGAATGACTCCTTGGTTTCCGGCTTGGTTTGAATTAAAACTACTATATTTGCACCTGAATTAAAAAGCGAACCAACACAGGTTTTTTGGATGGGTAAAATCGTCATTGCTATTGATGGATATTCGGGTTGCGGTAAGAGTTCGACAGCGAGAGCTGTTGCCAAAGAATTAGGCTACACCTACCTCGATTCCGGAGCAATGTATAGAGCTGCTACCCTTCATTTTTTAAATAATTTCCTCTCTCCTACCAATCCTCAGGATGTGGAAAAGGCTTTGAAGACCCTGGAAATTTCTTTTCATCCAAATCCTGAAACAGGCAGACAAGAAACATTTCTTAACGGGTTGAACATAGTGGATGAAATTCGCAGTATGAGAGTTTCCGAACGAGTGAGTGAAATCGCGACTTTGAAAAATGTCCGACATGAACTTGTTGCCCAACAACAGCGACTGGGAAAAAAGAAAGGGGTGGTGATGGATGGAAGAGATATAGGATCTGTAGTATTTCCGGGAGCCGAATTAAAGGTTTTCATGAGTGCCGATTTGGATACCCGATCTGTCAGAAGACAACAAGAATTACTGGAGAAAGGGGAGTTGGTTGAATTGGATGAAATTAAAAATAATCTTGCCGAGAGAGATCGGATTGATTCATCCAGAAAAGAAAGTCCCTTACTTAAAATGCCGGAGGCGATGGAAATCGATACGAGCGATTTGACTTTCGAAAGTCAGGTGGCACAGATCGTGTATCAAGCCAGGCAAATCATTGAAAAAGAACAAAGCTATGCAGGTAACCATTGATAAAAATTCGGGCTATTGCTTTGGAGTCGAGTTTGCCATCAAAATGGCAGAAGATGAAATGGAACATAGCGACAAGCTTTATTGCCTTGGTGATATCGTGCACAACGATATGGAGGTGAAGCGGCTGAGTGAAAAAGGGCTTGTGGTAATCGACAGAGATCAA